>NZ_JAQISV010000020.1:0-118957 GCF_048569675.1 Geodermatophilus sp. CPCC 206100 | reverse complement strand
GGTGCCCGCCCGTGCCGCCGCCGCGGCGCCGCCCCGCCCGGTGCCCGCGGCGTCCCGGTCCGCGGCGCCGGCCGCCCCCGCGCGACCGGCCTCCCGCCCGGTGCCAGCCGAGCCCACACCCGAGACCCGGCTGCGGCTCCCCGTGCCACCCGCAGCGGCCGCCGCACCCCCCGCACCGGTCGCTCCGGAGGGCCCCCGCACCACCGTGGCGCCGTTCCAGGCGGTGCCCAGCCCCGGGCACGGGGACGAGGAGCCGGCCTCCGCCGCCGGCGTGGACGCCCGCCCCACCGACCTCCCGCAGAGCGGCCGCAGGCGCACCGACGCCCGCCGGGCGGAGGAGCCGTCCTGGCGGACCGGTCAGCCGCTCGCCGGGGGCGCGAGTTCCGCGCCCGGCTACCGGGACTGGACCAGCCCGTCACGCCCCGAGGAGGACCGGCCGGCCACCACGGCCATCCCCGACCGCAACACCGCCCGCAGCGGGAGCTCCGCCCGCCGGGCCCCGGCCCCCGCCACCGAGGCGATCCCGGACCGCACCGCCGCCGGCCGCGACGTGGACGTCGACGACGACCGCTGGGACGACGAGCGCTGGGACGACGGGGGTGTCGACGCTCGCTGGGACGAGGCCGACGGCGTGGCCGCCGCCCGGGACGAGCCCTCCGACCGGGACCGGGACCGCGACCCCTGGACCGACCCCGGGACCGGTCCGTCGACCGCGGTCGTGGGCGGCCGGGCCGCCCTGCGGGCCGAGCGGCACGCCGCCGAGGCCGCCCGCCGCAAGGCGGGCAACCGCTCCACCGTGCCCCGGCTGGACGACGACGAGGACGAGCGCCGTCCCTCGGGTGTCCGCCGCGCCGCCACGGGCCTGCTCGCCGTCGCCGTCGTCGCGCTGCTGGTGCTCGGCGTCTACTCCTTCGCCGTGCCCGACGCCGAGGAGGCCTCGCGCGCGCAGTCGACCGCACCCACCCCGACCACGTCGGCCGCCCCGGCGTCCCCGAGCTCCGCGCTGCCGCCGCTGGAGGTGGCGCCCCTGCCGCCGGCCGACGGGGCCCCGGCCACGCCGGTGCGCGCTCCGGTGACCGTGCTCAACGCCACGGGCATCACCGGGCTGGCCCGGGAGGTGGCCGACGCGATCGGCGGGCAGGGGTGGGAGTCCCCCGGCGTCGGCGAGTACCAGGGCGGCGACATCGCGGTGACCACCGTCTACTACGCGAAGGGCGACGCGACCCAGCAGCAGGCCGCCGCTCAGCTGGTCGAGCAGTTCCCCGAGATCCACGGCCCGGCCGAGCGGTTCTTCGAGGTGCCGGACACCGTCGCGCCGGGCCTCGTGCTGGTCGCGACGGGGGAGTGGCGCCCCTGACCCTGCGGCCGGCGGAACGGGACCGGCGCGTCCGGAACACCCGGCGGTGGTCGACCGTTGGCCGCTCCGTGCGTCCCCTTCGCGGGCCCGTGCGTCCCCGCCCGCGCCCCGGCGCCCGTGCGACGCTCGCCGCCCTGCTCACCCCGCTGCTCTCCGGTGTCCTCCTCGTGGTCGCGCCCGCCGCGCCGGCGGCCGCCGCCGAGGACGTCGCCACCGAGGAGGCGATCGTCCCCTCCGGGACGGGGGCGGACGCCGTCGAGCTCGACACCACGCTGTACGTCCCCGGTTCGGCCGGCGCCGACGACCCGACCGCCGCGGTCGTCCTCGCGCACGGTTTCGGTGGCAGCAAGGACTCCGTCGCCGAGGACGCCCGCCTGCTGGCCGAGCGCGGCTACGTCGTCCTGACCTACTCGGCGCGCGGCTTCGGCCGCAGCACCGGCCAGATCGGGCTCAACGACCCCCGGTTCGAGATCACCGACCTCTCGGCCCTCATCGACCGGCTCGCCGAGCGCGACGACGTCCTGCTCGACGGCGACGGCGACCCGCGGGTGGGCGTCGCCGGCGGGTCCTACGGCGGCGCGCTGTCGCTCCTGGGCGCCGCCTACGACGACCGGATCGACGCGATCGCCCCGCAGATCACCTGGAACTCGCTGACCGCCGCGCTGTTCCCGTCCCAGGTCGGCGCGGCCGACGGCGGCACCGTCGCCGCCACCCCGCAGGGCCCCGGTGGGGTCTACGAGCGGCTGTGGTCGGGGCTGTTCTTCGGCGTCGGCTCGGTGCCGACCGGCGGGCTGCTCGACGCGCTCGGCGCCGGCGCGGGGAGCGACGGCGCGGGGAGCGACGACGAGGGCGGGGACCCGGTCGCCGCCGCCGGCGGGGCGGACGGTGCGGGCCTGCCGATCGACCCCTCCTCGGTCGACCCCGCGCAGGTCGAGCAGCTGCTGACCTGCGGCCGCTTCCGCGCCGACATCTGTGCCGCCTACCAGGAGGCCGCGGCCACCGGCACGCTCACGCCGGCGATCGCCGCGGTGCTCGACCGCAGCAGCCCGGCCACGGTCCTCGACCGCATCGAGGCCCCGACGCTGCTCGTCCAGGGCACCCGCGACTCGCTGTTCGGGCTGGGCCAGGCCGACGCCAACGCCCGCGGCATCGCGGCCCACGGCACCCCCGTGAAGGTCGTCTGGTACGCCGGCGGCCACGACGACCAGGGCTCGGAGCGGACCCGGGAGCAGCTGCGCGAGCAGGTCGCCGGCTGGTTCGACTGGCACCTGCGCGGTGCGGGCGAGGACCCCGGCACCGGTTTCGAGTTCCCGGTCCCCAGTGGCGTGGGCGCCGGCGTCGGCAACGTGCAGGGCGGCAACCAGACCGTCTCCGCCCCCGCCTACCCCGGCCTGGCCGGCGCCGACCCCGCCGAGCGGGCGACGGTCGCGGTCAGCGGGCCGCTGCAGCCGGTGGTGACGCCGGCCGGTGGCACGCCGGCGGCGATCACGGTCGTCCCCGGCCTCGGATCGCTGAGCACGGCCCTCGGGGGCAGCGCCTTCGAGATCCCCGGCCAGTTCGCCGCCTTCGACAGCGAGCCGCTCGACGCCGCCGTCGAGGTGGTGGGCGCCCCGACCGTGGACCTCGCGGTCGCCTCCGCGCGCGGCAGCGCCACCCTGTTCGCCAAGCTCTACGACGTCGCGCCGGACGGGTCGATGACACTGCCGGCCGGCCAGGTGGCCCCGCTGGCGCTCACCGGGCTGTCGGCCGACCCCTCCGCGCCCACCCAGGTCCCGGTGACCCTGCCCGGCATCGTGCACCGCTTCGAGGCCGGCCACACGATGCGGGTCGTCGTCTCCTCGACCGACCAGGCGTTCGCGTTGCCGGCCGAGGCCACCGTCTACTCGGTCGCACTGGCCGACGGGGACGGCGCCGCGCTCGCCGTCCCCGAGGTCGACGGCCGGACCGAGGCCGCCGCGGGGACCTCGCGGTGGTGGGTGCTGCTGGGCGTGCTCGCGGCGCTGGGCCTGCTCGGCTGGCTGGCCGCGGTCCTCTGGGGCCGCCGGCGCCGGCGGCGGGTGTCGGCCGTCGAGCCCGACGGCGAGGACGTCCCCCTGCGCTTCACCGGCGTGACCAAGGCCTACAAGGACGGCTTCGTCGCCGTGCGCGACCTGTCCTTCGAGGTCCGCCGCGGCCAGGTGCTCGGCCTGCTCGGGCCCAACGGCGCCGGCAAGACCACCTCGCTGCGCATGCTCATGGGGCTGATCCGGCCCAACGAGGGGCGGATCAGCATCTTCGGCCACGCGGCCGGCCCGGGCGCACCCGTGCTCTCCCGGCTCGGCTCGTTCGTCGAGGGCACCGGCCTGCAGCCGCACCTGTCCGGCCGCGACAACCTGCGGCTGTACTGGGCGGCCACCGGCCGCCCGGCGGCCGACGCGCACATGGAGGAGGCGATCGAGGTCGCCGGCCTCGGCGCGGCCCTCGACCGGCCGGTGCGCCGCTACAGCCAGGGCATGCGGCAGCGCGTCGCGATCGCCCAGGCGATGCTCGGCCTGCCCGACCTGCTCGTCCTCGACGAGCCGACCAACGGGCTGGACCCGCCCCAGATCCACGCCATGCGCGAGGTGCTGCGCTCCTACGCGGCGACCGGCCGCACGGTGATCGTCTCCAGCCACCTGCTCAGCGAGATCGAGCAGACCTGCAGCCACGTCGTCGTGATGGCCAAGGGGCAGAAGATCGCCCAGGGCACCGTCGAGGAGATCGTCGGCACCGGTGGCGCGGTCCTGGTCGGCCTGGCCGACGACACCGAGACCGACCGCGCCATCGCCGTCCTCGAGGGGCTGCCCGGGGTGTCGGCGAGCCGCACCGACGAGGGGCTGGTCGCCGAGCTCGACGGCACCAGCCGGGGCCGCGCGCTGCAGGCGCTGGTGGAGGCCGGGATCGAGGTCGACGCCTTCACGCCACGGCGCCGGCTGGAGGACGCCTTCCTGGCGCTCGTGGGAGAGGAAGCCTGATGGAGACCGCACACGTGCAGCCCACCGGGGCCGTGGCGGGCTACCGGCCCGAGCGGACCCTGCGGCTGTCGGTCGAGCTGCGCCGGCAGTTCAAGCGGCGCCGCACCCTGGGTGTCTTCGCGCTCATGGTGGCCCTGCCGCTGATCCTCATCGCCGCGCTCCAGCTGGGCGCCAGCGAGGAGGCGGCGGAGAACGGCCGGCTCAACCTGGTCGACGTCGCCACCTCCAGCGGGCTGAACTTCACGCTGTTCGTGCTGTTCGCGACCACGAGCTTCTTCCTGGTCGTCGTCTACGCGCTGTTCTTCGGCGACACGGTCGCGGCCGAGGCGCAGTGGGGGTCCCTGCGTTACACGCTGGCCACGCCGGTGCCGCGGATGCGGCTGCTCCGGCAGAAGTGGTACGCCGCGCTGGTGCTCTCCGTCGGGGCGCTGGTGGCCCTGGTGCTCACCGGGCTGGTCGCCGGCGGCATCGCGTTCGGCTTCGACGCGATCCAGACGCCCATCGGCGTGACGCTCGGCCAGGGGGAGGGGCTGCTGCGGCTGGCCGGGATGGTCGGCTACCTCGCCGTCCACCTGCTCGTCGTCGGCACGCTGGCGTTCTGGTTCTCCACGATCACCGACGCCCCGCTGGCCGCGGTCGGCGGCGCGGTGTTCACCATGTTCGTCTTCGCGATCCTCGACCAGGTCGAGCAGCTGGGCGCCATCCGCGACTGGTTCCCGACCGCGGAGGAGTTCGCCTGGACCGACCTCCTGCAGACCCCCGTCGACTCCGGGGACCTGTTCCGGGGCGTCGTCCAGTCGCTGGTGTACGCGGCGATCTTCACCGCGCTGGCCTTCCGCCACTTCGCCCGCCGCGACGTCACCTCCTGAGCAGACCCGTCGGTTTCCGCGGAAACCGACGGGTCAGAGACTGGCGCGGACGGCCTGGGCCCAGCCCTCGCCCATCGGCTCGTCGGTGACCGTCACGTTGGGGACGGCGGCCAGCAGCTCGGCCATCCCGTCCACGCGGGCGCCGTTGGCGGTGATCCACAGCCGGCCGACGGCCGGGGCCATCTCCAGGTCGCTGACGCTGTCGCCGATCGCCACGGCGGCCTCTGGCGGGAGCCCGCGCCGGTCGAGGTCCCAGGCGATCGCGGCGCCCTTGGAGATGCCGCGCGGCATCAGGTGGTAGACCCGGGGCGGCAGCGCCTCGGGGGCCAGCGTCATGCGGGACGTCGCGGGGACCGACCCGTTGTCGTTGAGGGTCAGCCACCCCAACCCGCGCCCGGCCAGCGCGGCGTCGACGGCGAGCGGGTCCACCCGGCCGCGCAGCAGCGCGTCGGTCGTGTGCGTGGCGTGCCACGGCGCGTGCCACTCCAGCCGGCCGGGGTGGGCGGCGATGAGGTCCTCGACGACCCCGAGCTCGGCCATCACCTCCATGGGCGCGCGGCCGGCGTGCTCGGCGGGCAGCTCGCCGGTCAGCCGGTGCACGCCGCGGCCGCCGTCCCAGCCGACCACCGAACCCAGTTCGGCGATCGCGCCGTCCGCGGCGAAGATGCGCGCGGCCTCCACCACCTGCTCGAAGGTGCGCCCGCTGACCAGCACGAGGGCGACGCCGGCCCGGTGCAGGTCGAGCAGGGCCGCGGCCGGATCGGCGGTCAGGTCGCGGGTCGCGGTGTGCCAGAACGACCCCCGCGGGCCGACCATCGTGCCGTCGAGGTCGGTGTAGACGACGCGTGCCGGGGTCACCGGGACATCCTGGCGTCCCGCCCCCCCACCGCCCCCGGTCACCCCGTCGGCGCGCGGCAGGTGTCCACGGCGAAGGTCTCCAGCTGCCGGCGGACGTCGTCCGCGGGGGTGAGGACGACGGTCCGCGGCGCCGCCTCCCCGACGGCGAGGACGAGCCCGATCAGGCCGGTCGTGTAGCTCTCGCCGAGCGCGTGCGGATCGCACCGGGCCGGGACCATGCGCAGGGCGAGGTCCACCGTGGGCTGCCGGTCCAGGGTGGGCAGGGGGCCGACGGCGGAGATGCTGTAGATCGTGTTGGGCGCGGTCCCCGTCACCCGCACCGGCTCGCTGCCGCCGACGCGGCGGAACCGGACGTCGACGTCGAGGGCCGGCCCGGCGGGGGGCCCCGCCGGCCGGACGCCGACCACCTCGATCGCCACCTGGCGGTACAGCTCCTGCTCGGCGCAGTCGGACGCGTGCAGCCTGCGCACGAGCCCGCCGTCGTCGAGGGGGACGGTGACCTCCCGGCGGGCGCCGGTGCCGTCCCGCACCCGGACCCTCGCCGACGGGGCCGACGGCGCTCCCGCGCAGTCGCTCGCGCCCGCGACCACGGGCAGGTCCAGCGGCGTGCCGGGACGGAGCTCGGCGTCCCGCGGGTCGGCCGGCGCGGTGGGCAGGCCGTCGACCACCAGCTCGAGGGCCTCCACCACCAGGCCGCCGGTGTCGGCGGTGAGGCGCACCTGCAGGCGCCGGCCGGCCACGTCGCGGCGGAACTGCAGGAGGCTGCCGCTCAGCCCGCCCGGTTCCGGCTGGGCGGAGGAGCGGCTCGCCGACGGTCCCGCCGCACCCGGGTCGGCCGCCGGCCCGGTCTCGCAGGCGGCCGTGGCCAGGACCAGCAGGCAGGCGACCGCGAGCCGGCTGCCCCGGGCGACCAGGTGCACGGAGCACCCCTCCTCTGCGGTCCGGACCGCTGGATCGTGGGCGCCCCCGGCCGCCGGGTCAACGGGCTCCGGCTCCGGCCCGACCCCGGGTCGCCGCTTGCCGTGCGGGTACAGTCGGCCCGTTCCACTCATCCAGAGGGGCAGAGGGACACGGCCCGATGAAGCCCCGGCAACCGCCGTCCGCGCACCGCGCGGCGGAAGGTGCCAATTCCGTCCCGCGCGGCTCGACGGCCCGGTGCGGGGAAGATGAGGAGGTAGTCGTCGCATGACCCTGACCGCTCCCGGTTCTGTCCAGGCCGACTCCAGCGCCGGCGGCCCCATCCCGCCGTGTCCGGCCCGCGGGCTGGTGTGCCGCAACTGCGGCGCCACCTTCGGCCTGGTCGCCGAGCACGCCTGCGCCGAGTGCTTCGGCCCGCTCGAGGTCGACTACGACCCCGAGCTCATGCGGGCGGTCACTCGCGAGCAGATCGAGGCCGGCCCGCAGAACATCTGGCGCTACGTGGCGCTGCTGCCGGTCGGGCAGGACCCGGCCGGTCGCGTCTCGCTCGACCCGGGCCTGACCCCGCTCGTGCGCGCGGACCGGCTCGCCGCGGAGCTGGGCATCACCGGTGGGCTGTGGGTGAAGGACGACTCGGCCAACCCGACCCACTCGTTCAAGGACCGGGTGGTCAGCCTCGCGGCCACCGCCGCCAAGCGGCTGGGCTACACCAAGATCGCCGCCGCCTCGACCGGCAACCTGGCCAACTCGGTGGCCGCACACGCGGCGCGGGTCGGCATCCCGTCGTTCGTGTTCATCCCGAGCGACCTGGAGCCGGGCAAGGTCGTGCAGTCGGCGGTCTACGGGCAGACCCTGGTGGCCGTCGACGGCTCCTACGACGACGTCAACCGGCTGACCAGCGAGCTCGCCGAGACCGACGAGTTCGAGGACACCGCCTTCGTCAACCAGAACGTGCGGCCGTACTACGCCGAGGGCTCGAAGACGATGGGCTACGAGATCGCCGAGCAGCTCGGCTGGCGGATCCCGGCCCAGGTCGTCATCCCCATGGCCTCGGGATCGCTGCTCACCAAGGTGGACAAGGCCTTCCGCGAGCTCACCGCCGCCGGGATCGTCGAGGCGAGCGAGTGGACGATCTTCGGCGCCCAGTCGGCCGGCTGCGACCCGATCGCCACCGCCTTCGACAACGGCTGGGACGTCGTCAAGCCGGTCAAGCCGACCGGCATCGCCAAGTCGCTGAACATCGGCAACCCCGCCGACGGGCCCTACGCCCTCGACGCGATCCGGCGCACCGGCGGAGCCGTGGGCAAGGTGGGCGACGAGCAGATCGTGCAGGGCATCCGCGACCTCGCCCGCACCACCGGCGTCTTCGCCGAGACCGCCGGCGGGGTGACGATCGCGGTGCTCCGCCAGCTGGTCGAGGACGGCCGGCTGGACCCGGCGAAGGAGACCGTCGTCCTCAACACCGGCGAGGGGCTCAAGACCCTCGACCCGCTGGAGCCGGTCGTCGGCCCGACCCACCGGGTGGAGCCGTCGCTGAGGTCGGTGCGGGCCGCGGGCCTCATCGGGTGACCGAGTAGCGTTCGCGGCGAACCCGGACGGGGGACGGCGTCCCCCGTCCGGTGAACGCGTGGGTGAGGTTGCTCTCACCTCGCCTTTCGTGCTGTACGTTCTGCCGCGGTTCGCGTTCCACGTTCGTGTTCGACGGGCGGAAGAGCGAGACCCGGCCCCTGGTTCGGGGGTCGTCCGCCGCACGAAACGTGGGAGCACACGTGGCACAGGGCACCGTGAAGTGGTTCAACGCCGAGAAGGGCTTCGGCTTCATCGCCGTCGACGGCGGTCAGGACGTCTTCGTCCACTACTCGGCCATCCAGATGGACGGCTACAAGAGCCTCGACGAGGGCCAGCGGGTCACCTTCGAGGTCGTCCAGGGCGAGAAGGGACCGCAGGCCGACGGCGTGCGCACCGCCTGAGTCCCGACGTCCCGCCGAGGCCCGGTTCCCCGCGAGGGGGCCGGGCCTCGGTCGTGTCCGGGGGCCTGGAACAGCGGCCGCCCACCCCCCGTTCTTGCACTCGGCAGGGTCGAGTGCCAGACTCTCGGTTGGCACTCGACAGTGCCGAGTGCCAATCAGGTCGGATGCGGTGAGGCACGGGTGTGTGGGCCGACGGAGTGCCCAACCACCGGTGTCGTCCGTCGCGGGCGCCGAACCCGGCCGTGCAGCGATCCATGCATGGAGGACATCACCACATGGCCAAGATGATCGCCTTCGAGGAAGAGGCTCGCCGCGGCCTCGAGCGCGGGATGAACACCCTCGCCGACGCCGTCAAGGTGACCCTCGGTCCCAAGGGCCGCAACGTCGTCCTCGAGAAGAAGTGGGGTGCCCCCACCATCACCAACGATGGTGTGAGCATCGCCAAGGAGATCGAGCTCGAGGACCCGTGGGAGAAGATCGGCGCCGAGCTGGTCAAGGAGGTCGCCAAGAAGACCGACGACGTCGCGGGTGACGGCACCACCACCGCCACCGTGCTCGCCCAGGCCCTCGTCCGCGAGGGGCTGCGCAACGTCGCCGCCGGCGCCAACCCGATGGCCCTGAAGAAGGGCATCGAGAAGGCCGTCGAGTCGGTCACCGAGTACCTCCTCTCGACCGCCAAGGACGTCGAGACCAAGGAGCAGATCGCCGCCACCGCGTCGATCTCCGCCGCTGACCCGGCCATCGGCGAGCTCATCGCCGAGGCGATGGACAAGGTCGGCAAGGAAGGCGTCATCACCGTCGAGGAGAGCAACACCTTCGGCCTCGAGCTCGAGCTCACCGAGGGCATGCGCTTCGACAAGGGCTACATCTCGCCCTACTTCGTCACCGACGCCGAGCGCATGGAGGCCGTCCTCGACGACCCGTACGTGCTCGTCGTCAACAGCAAGATCAGCTCGGTCAAGGACCTGCTCCCGCTGCTGGAGAAGGTCATGCAGTCGGGCAAGCCGCTGGCCATCATCGCCGAGGACGTCGAGGGCGAGGCCCTGGCGACCCTGGTCGTGAACAAGATCCGCGGGACCTTCAAGTCCCTCGCGGTGAAGGCCCCCGGCTTCGGTGACCGCCGCAAGGCCATGCTGACCGACATCGCCATCCTCACCGGTGGCCAGGTCATCAGCGAGGAGGTCGGCCTCAAGCTGGAGTCCGCCGGGACCGAGCTGCTCGGCCGCGCCCGCAAGGTCGTCGTCACCAAGGACGAGACGACGATCGTCGAGGGCTCCGGCGACAGCGACCAGATCGCCGGTCGGGTCAACCAGATCCGCGCCGAGATCGAGAAGTCGGACTCCGACTACGACCGCGAGAAGCTGCAGGAGCGCCTGGCCAAGCTGGCCGGTGGCGTCGCCGTCATCAAGGCCGGCGCCGCGACCGAGGTCGAGCTCAAGGAGCGCAAGCACCGCATCGAGGACGCGGTGCGCAACGCCAAGGCCGCCGTCGAGGAGGGCATCGTCGCCGGTGGTGGCGTCGCCCTGGCGCAGGCCACGGCCGTCGCGTTCGACAAGCTCGAGCTCACGGGTGACGAGGCCACCGGTGCCAACATCGTGCGCGTCGCGCTCGAGGCGCCGCTGAAGCAGATCGCCATCAACGCCGGCCTCGAGGGTGGCGTCGTCGCGGAGAAGGTCCGCAACTCGGAGACCGGCTGGGGCCTCAACGCCGCCAGCGGCGAGTACGTGGACCTGGTCGCCAACGGGATCATCGACCCCGCCAAGGTGACCCGCTCGGCGCTGCAGAACGCCGCCTCGATCGCGGCGCTCTTCCTCACCACCGAGGCCGTCATCGCCGACAAGCCGGAGAAGGCCGCCCCGGCCATGCCGGGTGGCGACGGCGGCATGGGCGGCATGGACTTCTAAGAGGACCACGTCGCCCCCCACGACACGCTCCGCGCGCCGTGGGTCCCTGCGACGTAGCCCCAGTCCGTCACCTGCAGGGGCGGTCCGCTTCGGCGGGCCGCCCCTGTCGGCGTCCGGCGGAGCGGCGGCGCTCAGTCCCCGCCGTCGCCGAGCAGCCAGCCGCCCGGTCCGGCCAGGGCCTGCGCCTCCGCCGGTCCCCACGAGCCGGGTGCGTACCGGTGCACCGGCGGGCGGTCCTGCGCCAGCGGGGCGAAGGCCGCCCACGCGCTGCGCAGCCCCGCGCTGCTGGTGAACAGGGAGCGGTCGCCGATCAGGACGTCGTGCAGCAGTGAGGCGTAGGGCGGCAGCGGCTCCCCGCCGGGGACGTCGGCCAGCTCCAGCGTCGCGGTGGCGCGGGCCAGGGCGAGATCGGGACCGGGCCGCTTGGCGACCAGCGCGAGGTCCACCGCCCCGGAGCCGGACAGCGACAGAGACAGCACGTTGCCGTGCCCGGGGATCGCCTCGACCGGCCCGTCCGGCTTGCGCAGCAGCAGGCTGACCCGCTGCTCGCTGGCCGCCATGCGCTTGCCGGTCCGCAGCACGAACGGCACGTCGCGCCACCGGTCGGTGTCCACCCACAGCCGCGCGGCGACGAAGGTGTCGGTCGCCGAGTCGTCGGCCACGCCGTCGATGTCGGTGTAGCCGTCGAACTGGCCGAGCACGACCTCACCGGGGTCGAGCGGGCGGAAGGACGACAGCACGGCCTCCCGGGCCTGCAGCAGGTCGGCGGGGGAGAAGCTGGCCGGCGGCTCCATCGCCACCTCGGCGGCCAGCTGGAACAGGTGGGTCACCAGCATGTCGAGGGCCGCGCCGGTGGCGTCGTAGAACTCGGCCCGCTGGGCGACGTCGAGGTCCTCCGGGACGTCGATCTGCACCTGGGACACGTGCTCCCGGCTCCACAGGTGCTCGAACAGCCCGTTGGCGAAGCGCAGCACGTGGAGGTCCTGCGTCCCCTCCTTGCCCAGGAAGTGGTCGATCCGGAAGACCTGGTCCTCGTCGAGCACCGACAGCACCAGCTCGTCGAGTTCGGCGAAGGACTCCGGGGAGGTCCCGTAGGGCTTCTCGTAGACCACCCGGGCGCCCTCGGTCAGCCCGTGCTCCTGCAGGCCCCGCGTCAGCCCGTCGAACGCCGACGGGGGGACGGCGAGGTAGTGCACGAGCTGCGGGTCCCCGCCGAGCTCGTCGCGGGCCTCCGCGAGCACGTCGAGCAGGCTCCCGGGGTCGGACTCCGCGAAGCCGCCTCCCGCGAAGCGGAGCCGGCCGGCGAACTCCTCCCACGCGCCGTCGTCCAGCGGTCGGCCGAACTCCTCGACGGCGTCGTGAGCGAGCTCGGCGAAGTCGGTGTGGGAGACGTCGCCGCGGCCGTTGCCCACCAGCCGCCAGTCGGCGGGCAGCAGACCGCGCTCGGCGAGCTGGGCGAAGGCCGGCAGCACCATCCGCCGGGACAGGTCGCCCGTGGCGCCGAAGAGGACGAAGACGGTGGGCGGCAGGTCGGTCACGGGGTTCCTCTCGGGCCGGGGGTTCCCGGCACCTCCTGCCCCGTCGCCGCCGGTGTCACCCGTCCGGTGCGCGTGGAGCCGGGCCCGCGAGGGGTAGGGAGACCGCGTGGCGGTGGTCATCGGGACGTCGGGCTGGCAGTACCGCGACTGGCGCGGGCGCTTCTACCCGCAGCGCCTGCCGCAGCGGCTGTGGCTGGAGCACCACGCCGCCCACTTCGCCACGGTGGAGAGCAACAACGCCTTCTACCGGCTGCCCGAGCGGACCACGTTCGAGGCCTGGCGGACCCGCACCCCCGACGACTTCCGCTGGGCGGTCAAGGCCAGCCGGTTCCTCACCCACGTGAAGCGGCTCCGAGAGCCCGAGGAGCCGGTCGGCCGGCTGATGGAGCGCGCGGCCGGGCTCGGGGAACGGCTCGACGCCGTCCTGCTGCAGCTGCCGCCGACGCTCAAGGCCGACGTGGGCCTGCTGCGGGACTGCCTCGCGCAGTTCCCGCCGAGCACCCGCGTGGCGGTCGAGCCGCGGCACGACAGCTGGTGGACCGACGAGGTCCGGGCACTGCTGGAGCGCTACGGAGCGGCGCTGTGCTGGGCCGACCGCGCCGAGCAGCCGGTGGCTCCCCTGTGGCGGACGGCCGGGTGGGGCTACCTGCGGTTGCACACCGGCGCCGACGGCTGGGGCTACCCGGTGGAGACCCTGCAGCTGTGGGCGGAGCGGCTCGCGGCGACCTGGGCAGCGGACGAGGACGTGCTCGTCTACTTCAACAACGACCCGGGCGGAGCCGCGGTGGTCGACGCGGTGGCCTTCGCCGAGGCCGTGCGCCGGACCGGTCGCAGCCCGTCCCGGGTGCCGACCCCCGAGCAGGCCTCGGGCCTGGCCTGGGACGCCGCGTAGCGGACCCCGGTCACTCGTCGTCGCGGTCGCGGTCGTCCCCGCCGTGCCCGGAGCGGTCGCCCTCGGCGGCCCGCTCGGCGTCCCGGCGGGCCCGCTCGCCGGCCTCCCGCACCTCCTCCGCCGCCTCCTCGGCGGCGCGCTGGGCGTCCCGGCGGGCCCGCTTCTCGGTCTCGCGCAGCTCCTCGGCGGCCTCGCGGGCCTCCTCCGCTGCCTCCTCGGCGGCGCGCTGGGCGTCCCGGCGGGCTCGCTCCTCCGCCTCGCGGGCCCGGCGCTCGGGGTCGTCCGAGCGGCTCGCGCCGGTGCTGGGCGCGGCGGCGCCCGCGTCCCCACGGCCCCGGTCGGGCGTGCCGTCGTCGTCGGAGCCCTCGTCGTCGGTGCTGTCGTCCCCGGAGCCGTCGAGGCCGGAGTCGTCGGTCTCGCCGGCGTCCCCGCGGCCCCGGTCCGGCGTCCCGTCGTCGTCGGTCCCCGGCCCGGTCGGCGTCGCGGCGGCGGGGACCTCGCCGGGGTCGGCCCCGGGACCGTCGCCGGGGCCGTCGCCGGGTCCGTCGAGGCCCGAGTCGTCGGTCTCGATCGGGTCGGCGGTCGCGTCGTCGGAGGACGGCACGCCGAAGGGGGTGACCGCCTCGATGGCGCCGGCCACGCCGTCCTGGACGGGGGCGGGCAGGACGCCTGCCGCGCCGGCTCCGGTCACGCCGGCGACGGCGATGCCGAGGCCGGTGGCCACCTGCGCGACGGTGGAAGCGGATGCGCACTTGGCGGCCAGTGCGGTGATGCCGGAGAGGAGGAACACGGTCGGCTCCCTGCGGGGTCGGTGGGTGGAGTCACTCCACTCATCGGCAGCGCCGACCAGAACTTCAACCTTTGAGGACCTTGGTCCCGTCAGACACGCAGGACGGCGGGGTCCTCGGCGTGCCGGACCCCGAGCGCGTCGGCCGCTCGCCCGAGCACGTCCTGCACGGCGAGGGTGTCGGCCAGGGGCATGACCGCGCTCTCGGTGCGCCCGGCCCGCAGGCACTCCGTCACCTCGATCAGCTCGTGTGCGTAGCCGGTGCCGGTCGGGCGCCGGGTGATCGTCTCGGGCTCCCCGCCCGCCCGGTGCAGGACGATCGTGTCCGGGTGGTGGAAGCGGGGGAGGACGTCGATCCAGCCCGTCGTCCCGAAGACGCGGGCCTGGCCGGGCGTCGGGTGGCGCAGCGACGCGGTGAGCGTCGCCGTCCGCCCGTCGTCGTAGCCCAGCAGCAGGCCGGCCTCGGCGTCGACCCCGGTCGGGAACAGGGACCCGGCCACCCGCACCGTGTCCGGGGTGCCGAGCAGCATCTGCGCGAACGAGACGACGTAGACGCCGAGGTCCAGCAGCGCACCGCCGCCGAGTTCGAGGGCGAACAGCCGGTCGCGGGGGTCGTACTCGCGGGCCACGCCGAGGTCGGCCTGCACCGAGCGCACCTCGCCGATCGCGCCCTCGGCGATCAGCTCCCGCAGCCGGACGACGGCGGGCTGGAAGCGGGTCCACATCGCCTCCATGACGAACACGCCGCGCTCGCGGGCCCGCCCGACGACCTCGGCGGCACCGGCGGTGGTGGCGGTGAACGCCTTCTCCACCAGCAGGGCCGTGCCCGCGTCGATGGCGGCGAGCGCGATCGCGGCGTGCTGCGGGTGCGGCGTCGCCACGTAGAGGACGTCGACGTCCGGGTCGGCGAGGATGTCGGCGTAGGAGCCGTGCGCGCGCTCGATGCCGTGCTGCCGGGCGAACGCGGTGGCGCGGTCGAGGGAGCGGGAGGCCACGGCCACCGGCCGGGCGCCGGGGACGTGCGCGAAGTCGCCCATCACGCTCTCGGCGATGCGCCCCGGCCCCACGATGCCCCAGCGGATCTCTGCAGTCACCCGGCAGACGCTAACGGGGAGCCGAAGCGCAGCAGGTCGCCGTCCGGGTCGACGTGGGCGCCGCGCACCTGCGCGTCCCGCCGGACGTGCGGGCACACTGCCAGGCGTGGCCGTGCTGATCGACACCCCGGCGTGGCACTGGCGCGGCCGGCGGTGGTCGCACCTGGTCAGCGACGTCTCCTACGAGGAGCTGCACGTCTTCGTCGCCGCCGAGCTCGGCATCCCGCGGCGGGCGTTCCAGGGTGATCACTACGACGTGCCGGAGGAGCTGCACGCCGTGGCGGTGGCCGCCGGCGCCGAGGCGGTGGGCGCGCGGGAGCTGCTGGCCCGGCTCGTGGCCGCCGGGCTGCGGGTCAAGAAGGCCCGGCGGACCGGCGCCGGAGCAGGCTGAGCTCGGCGGCGAGGTTGGCCCGGGCCCGCGGCGTCCACTCCGTGGCCACGGCCGGCAGCCGGTAGAGCGCCGGGAGGGCGAGCAGCTGCTCGAGGACGGCGGTGCGCCCCGCGGTGAACTCGGCGTCGGAGAGGTGGCCGTACTCCTCGCGGACCGCCGAGGCGTACGCGGCGTAGGCCGCCGGTGGGCCGGCCAGCACCGCGAGGTCGGCGTCGCACAGGACCGCGCCGTCGGCGTCGTCCGGCGCCGGGTCGTGGCCGGCGGTCAGCAGCACCAGCCGCACCACCTCCTCGACCCGGGCCTCGGCCACCAGCCCGCGCAGCCCGGCGCGGGCCCGCTCCGCGCTGACCTGCTCGTTGTCGCCGCGGCGGGGGTCGTAGACGACGTCGTGGTACCAGGCGGCCAGCCGGACCGCGTCGGGGTCGGTCGCCGCGTCCGCGAGCTGCCCGACCAGCCCGAGGACGGCGGCCAGGTGGGCCAGGTCGTGGTAGCGCCGGTGCGGCTCGGCCCAGGCCGCCACGACCGCCGCCCACTCGGTGCGGGAGGTGGGGGAGTCGCCGGCCAGCTGCGCCCACGCGTCGAAGCCGACGAGCGTCATGCCACACCGCACGTGCGCACCGTGAGCAGGGCGAACGCCCGCGCCGCGGTGACCAGCTCGGCGACCGGCACGCGCTCCTCCGGGCCGTGGGCGAGCCGCAGGTCGCCCGGGCCGTAGTGCAGCGTCGGGATGCCGGCGGCGGCGTAGAGCCGCAGGTCGCTGCCGGCCGGGATGGCCCGCTCCGGCGGCCGGCCGGCCCCGGTGTCGGCGACCGCCGCCCGGACGGCGGGCAGCAGGGGGTGCCCGGTGGGCAGCGAGCCGCTGGCGAAGGCGCCGCCGGTCCAGGTGAGCCGGACCGGGTGCGCGGCCAGCCAGGCGGAGCCCGCGCAGACCGCGGCCAGCCGGGCCTCGAACGCGGCCCGGGCCTCGGCCACCGGCTCACCCAGCCGGACGCCGTAGCGCCCCTCGGCGACCAGGCGGTCGGGCACCGAGCTGGCCCAGTCCCCGGCCTGCACGCGGCCGATGTTGATGCCGTACGGATGGGGGACGTCGACGAACCGCGGGTCGGCGTCGCGCTGGCGCTCGGCCTCGAACTCCCGGAGCGCGGCGTGCACCTCCTCGAACAGCTCCAGCGCGCTCACCCCCCGGTCGCGGTGGGCGGCGTGCGCGGAGAGACCGGTCACCTCCAGCCGGAAGGTCAGCGCGCCGGCGTTGGCGGTGACGACGGCGCCGGCGGTGGGCTCGGGGATGACGCACAGGTCGCCCCGGTGCCCGCGCCGCAGGGTCGCCCAGGCGCCGAGCCCGCCGTCCTCCTCGCCGACGACGGCGTGCACCGCCACCGGACGGGCCAGCCGGACGCCCGCCGTCCGCACCGCGGCCAGGGCCGCCAGCGACGCGACCACGCCGGCCTTCATGTCGCAGGCCCCGCGGCCGTGCACGGCACCGCCGGCGATCCGGGGGTCGAACGGGTCGCCCGGCCACAGCGCGCGGTCCCCGGCCGGGACGACGTCGGTGTGGCCGGAGAGCACCAGGGCCGGGACGCCGTCCTCGGCGGCCGGGACGGTGCCGACGACGCCCCACGCCTCGGTGCGGGCCACCTCCTGGCCGGGGGCGTCCGCGGCGGTGGCGGCCTCGGCGAGGTCGAGCGGCCACCGGTCCACCGCGCAGTCGAGCTCGTCGAGCCAGTCGCCGACCAGGTGCTGCACCTCGCTCTCGGCGGCGGTCCCACCGACCGACGGGATCGCGACCAGGGCGCGCAGCCGCTCGACCAGCCACGTCTCGTCCACGGCAGCGAGGACGCGGGCCTCTCCGTCGGTCAGGTCCGGCACGCCGCGGAGTCTGGCACGCGCGCCGGCGCGACGAGCGTCTCCCGTTCCGACCCCGCTCGGCCGTGTGAGGGCGCCGCGGCGCGGGTAGCCTCGACGACGTCCGGACCGGGTGCATCGTGCCCCCGGGTGCCAATTGGATACCGCCTCCGCGGACTACCGCCCCGATCTCGGTCGGGGGCCTGGAGCCGCGTTGTGCAACTCGCCGCGAGGCGGCCGTCACCCGGTCCGGACCCTCGCCGCTCGACGTGCCGCCCCCGGGGACCCCGCCTACCGTCGTCCCCGGAAGGGACCGGGCGACGTCGGGAGCGACCCATGGCAGGCGCGGTGCAGCACGGAACGGGGACGACGGCCGTCGAGGAGCCGCACCGGCTGCCGGTCAAGACGCTCGTGTCGGCGAGCATCGGCAACGCCGTCGAGTGGTTCGACTGGACGGTCTACGCGACCTTCGTCGTCTACTTCTCCGTCCAGTTCTTCCCGTCGGAGAACGAGGCGCTGGCGCTGGTGGGCGCCACGTCGACCTACGCGCTGGCCTTCTTCTTCCGGCCGCTGGGCGGCTGGCTGCTCGGCCGCTTCGCCGACCTGCGCGGACGCAAGGCCGGGATGCTGCTGACGATCCTGCTGATGGCCGGCGGGTCGATGGTCATCGCCATCCTGCCGACCTACGAGGCGGTGGGCTGGCTCGCGCCGATCCTGCTGCTGCTGGCCCGCATCGCCCAGGGCATGTCGCTGGGCGGCGAGGTCTCCAACGCCTCGGCGTACCTGGCCGAGATCGCGCCGCCGTCCCGCCGCGGCCGCTACTCGGCCTTCTTCTACATCTCCACCGGGACCGCCCTGCTGCTGGCCTCGCTGCTCGGCGTGCTGCTGACCAACGTCCTCACCGAGGACCAGCTGCAGTCCTACGGTTGGCGGATCGCCTTCGCCGTCGGCGGTCTGCTCGGCTTCGCCGGGCTCTGGTTGCGTCGCTCGCTGCAGGAGACCGACCAGTTCGAGGAGAACGCGGCCAAGGCCCGCGCCACCAAGGACCCGCTGCGCCAGACCCTGCGGCACCACCCCAAGGCGGTCGGCCAGCTGATCGCCTTCACCATGCTGTCGACGCTGTCGTACTACACGTTCTTCAGCGCGCTGACCCCGTTCGCGATCAAGTTCCGGGGTGCCGACGACGGGGACGTCTTCGTCGCCCTCTCCATCGGCACCGCGCTGTTCGTCGCGCTGTGCTACCCGTTCGGTGCGATGTCGGACCGCTTCGGCCGCAAGCCGCAGATGCTGGTGTGGTCCGCCGCCTACGCCGTGCTCATCGTCCCGCTGTCGCTGCTGGTCAGGGACAACCTGTTCTCCCTGATCGTGGTGTTCTGCACCGGTCTCGGGCTGTACGCGCTGCTCGCCTCGATCGCCCCCGCGATCATGAGCGAGCTGTTCCCGACCGAGCTGCGGGCCACCGGCATCGGTGCCTGGTACAACCTCACGGTCGCGACCTTCGGCGGCACCGCACCGCTGGTGATCACCGCCCTGTCGGGGGCCGGCTATCCGCTGGTGTTCTTCGTCTACGTCGCCGTCGCCGCGGTGATCGCCTTCGTCGTCATCCTCACCCTCACCGAGACCAAGGGCACCGAGTTGCGCTGAGGTCGGTCTGAGGGACCTCAGACCGACCTCAGACCGATCTCAGGACCGGCCGGCGCTCGAGGACTGCCCGACCGCCCGATGCCCGCGGGTCCCCCTCAGCACGACCGTCGACGTCGTCCGACACAGACGACGGAGGAGACGGTCATGGCGACCTACCCGAACCCCGGCCTCGAGGCCGAGCTGGCCTACCGGCGCGAGGTGCTCCAGCAGATCGGCCGCGGCACCCGCACCCAGCGCGGTTCCTGGTTCACCCGCCGCTCGCGGCGGGCGAGCTGAGGAAGGACCCCCTGCCCCCTGCAGGGGGCCGGCCTGACGAGCGCCTCCCGGCCGGGCAGGAGGGTCCTTCTGACACGATCACGCTCGTGCCGCAGTGGGACGACCGACCGCTGGTGGGCCGGGACGACGAGCTCACCCGGCTGCTCGCCGCGGTCGACCGTGCCCTGGAGGGGCGCACCGCGGGGGTCCTGCTCGCCGGGGACGCCGGCGTCGGCAAGACCCGGCTGCTCGACGAGCTGACCGCGCGAGCGGCCGGCCGCGGCGTGCGCGTGCTCACCGGCCACTGCGTCGACCTCGGCGACGTCGGGCTGCCCTACCTCCCCTTCGTCGACCTCCTGCGCCCGGTCACCGGGGAGCCGTTCACCGCAGCAGGCCAGCCGGCGCTGGCCGGCCTGTTCGGCGGCCGGGCCCCGGCCACCGCGCCCGAGCCGCCGGCCGGCGAGGCCGCCGACCTCGGCCGCCTCCGCCCGCACCTGGGTCCCCGCCCGCAGCTGGACGACGGCCGCCTGCAGCTGTTCGAGTCGGTCGCCGCGCTCCTCACCGAGCTGGCGGCGCAGACCCCGCTGCTGGTCGTGCTGGAGGACGTGCACTGGGCCGACCGCTCCAGCCGTGACCTGCTCCGCTACCTGCTCGCCCGGCTGGTCGACGAGCCGGTGGCCCTCGTCGTGTCCTACCGCGCCGACGACCTGCACCGCCGCCACCCGCTGCGCCCGCTGCTGGCCGAGCTGGTGCGGCTGCCCGGCGTGGAGCGGCTGGAGCTGGGGCCGCTGGCCGACGACGCGGTGGGTGAGCTGGTGCGCGGCCTGGCCGGCGGAGTGCCCGACCGCACCGTCGAGGACGTCGTCGCCCGGGCCGAGGGCAACGCCTTCTACGCCGAGGAGCTGCTCGCCGCCGGGCAGGCGGGCGAGACGCTGCCGATCGCGCTGACCGACGTCCTGCTGGCGCGGGTCGAGCAGCTGAGCGAGGCCGCGCAGCGGGTGCTCCGGGTGGCCGCCGTGGCCGGGCGGCAGGTCCGCCACGACCTCGTCGCCGCGGTCAGCGGCCTGGCGCCCGCGGACCTGGAGGCAGCGCTCGCCGAGGCGGTGCACCGCCACCTGCTGGTCGTCTCCGCCGATGGCCGCTACCGCTTCCGCCACGCGCTGCTGCGCGAGGCGGTCCTCGCCGACCTGCTGCCGGGGGAGCGGGTCCGGGTGCACGCGGCCGTCGCCGACCACCTCGCCGCGACGCCGGGCGCGGGCACCGCCGCCGAGCTCGCCCACCACGCCCGCGGCAGCAACGACCTGCCGGGCGCGTTCTCCGCGTCGCTGGCCGCGGCGGAGGAGGCCGGCCGGGTCGGGGCGCCCGCCGAGCAGCTGCAGCACCTGGAGGCCGCCCTCGCGCTGTGGCCGGCCGTGCCCGACGCCGCCCCGCGGGCCGGACGCGACCAGCCGGCGCTGCTGCTCGACACCGCGGCGGCGGCCCGGCGGGGCGGTGAGCTGCACCGGGCGGTGGCCCTGCTGCGGGCGGCCCTCGATCTGCTCGGCCCGGACGGCGACCCGGCCACCCGGGCCCGCGCGCACTACACGCTCGCCCAGGCGCTGGGCCGGATCGAGGACCAGGCCGCGGCCCACCGCGAGTCCGGCCGGGCGATGGAGCTGGTCCCGTCGACGCCGCCGTCCGTCGTCCGCACCTGGGCCGCGGCCACGCACGCGCGGACCAGCTACGACCTGGGCCGGTGGGCGGAGGGCGACGCCGCCGCGGACGAGGCGCTGACGGCCGCCGACGCGCTCGGCCTGGACAGCGCCTGGGCCGACACCGCGGTGTCGCTGGCCCGGGTCCGGGGCTTCGGGTCGCGGTCGGCGGTGCGGGCCCGGCTGGAGGAGGCGCTGGCCCGGGCGCGGCGCTCCGGCGACACCGACGTCGAGATGCGGGTGCTGTTCAACCTCGCGGTCGTCCCCTTCGAGCACGGCGACCTGCCCGAGGCGCTCCCCTGGATCGACGCCGGGCTGGCGCGGGCGCGGACGCTGGGCGCGGAGTGGGCCTTCTACCCCGCGGAGCTGCGGCACCTGGGCGTGGTCGCGCGGTACGTCTCCGGCGACTGGGACGGCAGCCTGGAGCTCGCGGAGGAGCTGGCGCGGGTCCCGGAGATGGCGGCGCACGTCCGGGCGGCCGGGCTGCTCGTGCAGGTGGGCCGGGGCGATCCGGCGACCGCCGAGCGGGTGGCGTGGGCCCGCGGGCTCGCGGCGCGGCTCGACGCGCACGTCCTCCTGCTGCTGGCCACCGCCGGGGCGGAGGTCGACCTCGCGTCCTGGGCGGGGGACGCCGCCCTGGCCGCCGACCGGGCGCGGTCGGCGGTCGCGCAGGTGACCGCGCTGTGGGGCGTGGACCGGCTGGCCGTGGTGCGACTGGTCGCGATGGCGCTGGCGCCGGTGGCCGACGCCGCGGCGGCCGCCCGGCTGGGCGGGGACGAGGCGGGCGCGCGCCGGTGGGGGACCGAGGGCGAGGAGCTCGCCGAGCTGGCCCGGTCGGCCCTCACCGACCACCGCGACGCGTTCGGCGGGTACGGCGCCGAGGGAGCCGCCTGGGAGGCGCGGGTCGTCGCCGAGACCGCGCGCCTGGCCGGCCGGGCCGAGCCGGAGCTGTGGCGGGCGTCGGTCGACGCGTTCGGGTTCGGGTTCGGCCACGTCTACGAGCAGGCGCGCTCGCGCCGGCGGCTGGCCGAGGCACTGCTGGCCACCGACGACCGGGCCGGCGCGGCCGAGGAGCTGCGCGCGGCCGCCGAGGTCGCGGTGCGGCTGGGCGCGGCGCCGCTGCAGGGCGCGCTGGTCGCGCTCGCCCGGCGGGGCCGGCTGGCGCTGGACCTGCCGGGCGCCGGGCGGCTGGTGGACACGGCGGCGGTCTTCACCCCCCGGGAGACCGAGGTGCTGCGCCTGCTCGCCCGGGGCCGCACCAACCGGCAGATCGGCGCCGAGCTGTTCATCAGCGACAAGACGGCCAGCGTCCACGTGAGCAACATCCTGGCCAAGCTCGGCGCGGGCGGGCGCACCGAGGCCGTCGCGCTGGCCGCCTCCCGCGGCCTGCTGCCGGACGCCGACGCCGCGGCCCGCTGACGCGTCGCCCTCGGTGACGGCGCGGTCCGCCCCGGCAGGAGGAGGACCGCGCACGCTCGTGCTCTGCCCCCCGTCGTGGGCAGAGCACGAGCGTCGCGGGGGAGGCACCTGCCCCGGGCTCGTCGAGGTCGGCGGCGCGGCCGCGGTGCGGTCCGGAGGACCGCAGGGTCAGAGCATCGTGCGGAGGCGCTCGCGCCGGGCGCGGAGGACGTCGACCGACGCCGAGGCCGACGGCGGCCCGGGCACGTGCTGGCGCAGCTGGGTGTGCACCACCGAGTGCGGCTGCGAGGTGCGCGCGGCCACCCGGCTGACCAGCCGGTTGATCTCCCGCCGCAGCTCGGCGGCGTCCCGCCACGAGCGGCCGGCGTCGGTCTCCTCCGGGTGGTCCTCGACGGGGAAGAGGCCGGCGTCGTCGTCCTCGTGGTGGGCCCGCTGGGCGATGCGCACCCGCAGCTCGTCGTCCCGCTTGGCCAGCAGCGACGCCGTCTGCTCGGCGGTGAGCAGGCCGGGGATGCCGAGGAACTCCTCCTCCTCGTCGCCGAGGGGCGCCGCGGCGGGGCGGCCCTCGCCGGTGTGGGCGGTCCCGCTGGACAGGACGTGCGCGAAGCGGGCGTCGGCCTCCAGCGCCTCCCACTGCTGGACGGTGTTCGGGTCCTTCTCCTTGGGCGGCAGCGGCTCGAGGTCGAGCTCGTCGCCCTGCACCGTCTTCGGCGGGGGCATGACGTGGTTGCGCTGCTCCTCCATCGACGCGGCGAGGGTGAGCAGCGGCCGGACGGCGGGGAGGAACACGGTGGCCGACTCGTGCGGCGCCCGGGAGCGGACGACGCGGCCGACGGCCTGGGCGAAGAACAGCGGCGTCCGGTAGGAGGTCATCCAGGCCAGGACGGCGGCCCGCGGGACGTCGACGCCCTCGGAGATCATCCGCACGCAGACGGCGATCCGGGCGGACCCGGTGGCGAACCGCTCGATCTTCTTCGACGCCTTCGGGTCGTCGGACAGGATGACCTCGGCCGCCTTGCCGGTGACCCGGCGGACGATCTTGGCGTAGGCGCGGGCGTCGTCCTGGTCGCTGGCCAGCACCAGCCCCGCGGCGTCGGGCATGCCGTTCTCGCGCAGGTGGGTGATCCGGTCGTCCATCGCGGCGATGACGTGCGGCACCCACTGGCCCTTGGGGTCCAGCGCCGTCCGCCAGGCCTGCATCTCCACCGAGCGGGTGCCGGCCTCCGACAGCGACGCGGCGACCACCTCACCGGCCGAGTTCCGCCAGCGCGAGGTGCCGGTGTAGGCGGCGAAGACGACCGGCCGGACGACGTTGTCGGCCAGCGCCTCCTTGTAGCCGTAGGTGTAGTCGGCACGGCTGACCAGGCCGACGCCGCCCTGGCCGTCGTCGCCCTCGAAGGAGTCCTCCTCGTACCGGACGAAGGGGATGCGCTCGTCGGGCTTGGTGCGGAACGGCGTCCCGGTGAGGCAGAGCCGGCGGGCGGCGAAGCCGTAGGCCTCCTCGACGGCCTCACCCCAGGAGAGGCCGTCACCGGCGTGGTGCACCTCGTCCAGGATGACCAGGGTCTTCACCGCGGTGGCGCGCGCGGCGTGCAGCATCGGCTTGCCGGCGACCTGCGCGTACGTCGTCACGTAGCCCTGGGTCCCGGCGCGCACCGGGCCGACGGCGTTGGTCAGGCCCGGGTCCAGGACGATGCCCATCCGGTCGGCCGCGTCGGCCCACTGCAGGCGGAGGTGGTCGGTCGGGCAGACGACGACGACGCGGGCGACCTCGCGGCGGCCGAGCAGCCGCGCGGCGAGGGTGAGGGCGAAGGTCGTCTTGCCCGCGCCCGGGGTCGCGGTGACCAGGAAGTCCTTCGGAGTGGCCTCCTCGTACCTGTCGAGCGCGGCCTGCTGCCACGCCCGGAGCGGTCGGCTGGTCGTCTGCGGGCCCAGGGCCTCCGCTCGTGCTGCACTCCCCATGTCGTCCGCCATTGTCGTGGGGCCGGGGACGACACGCCCAACCGGCCACCTCCGGCGCGCCTCCCCGCGGCCGACGTATGGCGGTGTGTGGCAGGCCCCTGAGCTGGGCCGATGCGGCGGGTGTGGGGATCGTCATGTCGCGGGGAGGACCGGCACGTCACGCCCCGCGGGTCCCGGGCTCCCCAGCCGTCCCGCCACGCACCGGCGACGGCGGGAACCGGGCGGCGCCGGGCGTTCGCAGGCCGTACGCTCGTCCTGGCTCCTCGACCAGGAAGCCCGACCGGCGCGGTCGCCAGCGGCACACCACCCGCACTCCAGCGCCGTCCTCCCTCCCCTGGAAGACCGTCCTGGAGCACCCGTGTCCTCATCCGTCCTCACCCGCCCTGCCCCCGTCCTCGCCCAGCGGCTGGCCGGTGTGGCCAGCTCGCCGGTCCGCGACCTGCTGGCCCTCCTCGACCGGCCGGAGGTCATCTCCTTCGCCGGTGGCCTGCCCGCCCCGGAGCTGTTCGACCTGGACGGCGTGCGTGCCGCCTACGAGACCGTGCTGTGGGGCCCGGCGGCCCGGCGTGCCCTCCAGTACGCACCGACCGAGGGGGACCGCGAGCTGCGCGCCCGGGTCGCCGCCCGGATGACCGCGCGCGGCCTGCTCACCACGGTCGACGACCTGCTGGTCACGTCGGGGTCCCAGCAGGCGCTGACCCTGGTCGCGACCGCTCTGCTGGACCCGGGCGCGGTCGTGCTCGTGGAGGACCCCACCTACCTCGCGGCGCTGCAGTGCTTCCAGCTCGCCGGCGCCCGCGTCGTCCCGGTCCGCACCGACGAGCACGGCATGGACCCGGAGGCGCTGGCCGAGGCGCTGCACCGCGAGCGACCGGCGCTGGTCTACCTGGTCCCGACGTTCGCCAACCCCACCGGCCGCACGATGCCGGCCGCCCGCCGGGCCGAGGTCGTCGAGCTCACCGCCCGGCACGGCGTGTGGGTGGTCGAGGACGACCCCTACGGCGAGCTGCGCTACCGGGGCACGCCCGTCCTGCCCCTGGCCGCCTGGCCGGGAGCCGACGAGCACGTGCTGCACCTGGGCAGCTTCTCCAAGATCGCGGCTCCCGGGCTGCGGCTCGGCTGGCTGCGGGCGCCGGCGCGGCTGCTGCCGGCCCTGACCGTCGCCAAGCAGGCCGCCGACCTGCACACCTCGACGATCGACCAGGCCGCCGCGGCCGCCTGGTTCGCCGCCACCGACCTCGACGCCCACGTCGCGCGGCTGTGCTCGGCCTACCGCCGGCGCCGCGACGCGATGGTCGAGGCCCTGCCCGCTGCGCTCCCGGCCGGCAGCAGCTGGACCGATCCCGACGGCGGCATGTTCGTGTGGGTCCGGCTGCCCGGCGCCGTCGACACCGCCGAGCTGCTGCGGCACGCGCTCGGCCACGACGTCGCGTTCGTGCCCGGTGCCGCCTTCTCCCCGGGGACGCCGGACCGCGCCACGTTGCGGCTGTCGTTCACCACGCACACGCCCGAGCGCATCGGCGAGGGCATGGCGCGGCTGGGCGCGGCCCTGCGCTGACGGCGGTGCCCCGGATCCGCTGTCCGGATCCGGGGCACCGCACCGCCGCGGGGTGCCGGGTCAGCGCGGCCGGCGTCGCACCAGCAGGGCGGCGGCGGTGAACAGTGCGGCCGCGGTGATCGCGAACAGGGTGGGCTGCCCGCCGCCGAGCAGGTCGTCCACCAGCGCGCCCTCGTTGTTGGCGGCATTGAAGGTGGCGTGCACGAGCCCGGCGGCCAGCAGGCTGCCCGCGGTGCCCCTCACGGTGGCACCGACCATGAGCCGGATCAGGACGCCGAAGACGAACAGCGCGCCGATCGCCGTCGCGATGGGGCCGACCGCGAGGTCGCCGGTGAACTGCAGCGGCAGGTGCACCAGGGCGAACGGGACGGCGGTCAGCGCGGCCGCTGCGAGGAAGCCGTGCCGCCGCTCCAGCCGGCCCTGGAAGAAGCCGGCCCAGACCGTCTCCTCCCACAGGTGCACGAGCAGCACCGAGGTGACGATCGAGACGACGCCCGAGCTCAGCGTGGCGAGCAGCTCGCCGGTCCGCAGCTCCCGCCCGGACACCACCCCGAGGGCGAGGGTCAGCAGCGGGAGGGCCAGCAGCACCGCGGCCCACCACCCGGGCGCGAACCGCCACTGCACCGCGCGGCGGAGGAGGTCGCGGACGGCGTCCCGGCCGTCCACGACCGAGGTGACCCACAGGGCGGCGGGGAGCATCACGAGCAGGGTGAGCGCCAGGGTGAACGGCGCGTCGGGGAGCGCGCCGCCGGGCAGGACGCCGTGCGCGGTGAGCGCGGGCACCGAGACCAGCGGCCACCCCACGACGAGCACGAGGACGAGGAACGCGGTCAGCGGGTGCCGGGCGACCCGGGCGCGGAGGCCGGTCGGACCCGGTGCCGAGCCGGAGCGCGCGGGGCGGGGTGCGTCGAGGGTGGACACGTCAGGACCTTCTTCCGGAGGGGGGCAGCGGTGCTCCGCCCAGCGCGCGGGCCGGGGTGACCGACGCGCTGGTCAGGGCGGCCAGGTCGCGGGCGAGGACGACGTCGGACTCCCGGTCGGCCTGCAGCAGGCACAGGCACCGGTGCTGGTCGGGGAGGAGCCACGCGGCGCACCAGCGGATCGCCGTCCCGGCCGAGCCGAGCCGGGTCACCGCGTCGCGCAGGGCGGCGTGCATGCGCACCGCGTCGTCCACCGACGGCGGGCAGCTGCGGACCTCCACCAGGTAGAGGTCCGTTCCGCCGTGCCGCCGGTCGCCCACGGCGGCGACGCTCCCGCCGGGGAGCCGCCCGCACATCGGGCGGGCTACGGACGGCGGTACGGGTACTGCCGCGGACCCGTACCCGGCCGTTACGGTGCCGGGCCATGGCGCGGCGGGCGGTCCCCGGACCGGGGCCGCGGCTGCCCGCCGAGCGCAGCTCGTTCGTCGGCCGGCGGACGGAGCTGGGCCGGCTGCGGGGCCTGCTGGGCGGCGCGCGGCTGGTGACCCTCGTGGGGCCGGGCGGGGTGGGCAAGACCCGGCTGGCGCTGCGCGTGGCCGACGAGCTGAGCCGGTCGTACCCGGACGGGGTCGCGTTCGCCGACCTCACCGCGGTCGCCGACCCGGCCCTGGTGGCGGCGCAGGTGGCCGCCGCGCTCGACGTCCGGGACAGCACCGGCCGCTGGCTGCCGGCGTCGTTGGCGGAGGTGCTCGGCGCGCGGCGGGTGCTGCTCGTGCTCGACAACTGCGAGCACCTGCGGGACGCCTGCGCCGTGCTGGTCGACGCCCTCACCGGCACCTGCCCGGGGCTGACGGTGCTGGCCACGAGCCGGGTGCCACTCGACGTGCCCGGCGAGGCGCTGTGCGCGGTGCCGCCGCTGGCCGGAACCGACGGCGTCGCGCTCCTCGAGCAGCGGGCCCGGGCGGCGGTGCCGGACCTGGTGCTGACCCCGGCGGACGACGCGGCCCTCGACGAGCTGTGCCGGCGCCTGGACGGCATCCCGCTCGCGCTCGAGCTGGCCGCCGTCCGGCTGCGCGCGCTGACCCCCGCCCAGTTGCTCGACCGGCTGGACGACCGCTTCGCCCTGCTCCGCCGGACCGGGGCGGCCGGCCCCGAACGCCACCGGACGCTCCGGTCCACCATGGCGTGGAGCGCCGACCTGCTGGGCGAGCGCGAGCGGCTGCTGTGGCGGCGCGCGGCGGTGTTCGCCGCCGGGTTCGACCTGACCGCCGCCGAGGCGGTCTGCGCGGACGACGCGCTGCCCGCCGGCGACGTGCTGGACGCCCTCACCCGGCTGGTCGAGGCCTCGCTGCTCGCCGTCGACCGCACCGCGGGCGGGACGACGTTCCGCATGCTGGAGACGGTCCGCGCGTTCGGGCGCGAGCTGCTGGACGCCTCCGCCGAGGCCGACGCGGTCCGGCTGCGGCACCGCGACTGGGTCGCCGCCCGGGTGGCCGGGGCCGCCGCGGAGTTCCTGGGGCCGGCCCAGGTCGCGGCGTTCGACCGGTTGGCGGCCGTCCACCCGGAGCTCGCGACGGCGCTGGAGCACTGCCTGCGCACGCCGGGCGAGGCGTCGGCGGGGCTGGCGCTGGCCGCCGACGCGTGGCTGTACTGGGAGGCACGCGGTCACCTCGGTGAGGGCCGGCGCTGGCTGGACCTGCTGCTGGCCGCGGCGCCGGCGGACGCACCCGGGCGGGGGCGCGCGCTGGTGGTGGCCGGCTACCTCGCGCTGGCGGCGACCGACCCGGAGACCGCCGTCCCGCTGCTGGAGCAGGGCCGGCAGGCCGCGGCCGACGACCCCGGGGTGGTGGCGACCGCCACCCAGTACCTCGGCCAGGCGGCGCTGTTCCGGGGCGACCTGCCCACCGCCGACCGGCTGCTGCGCGCGGCGGCGACCGCCTCCGACGCCCGGGGGGACCCGGCCGCGCCGTTCTGCTGGGCCGACGTCGGCGTCGTCGCCCTGCTCGCCGGGGACCTCGTCGCCGCCGACGCCGCCTTCGGCACCAGCCTCGGCGCGGCCGCCGACCCCTGGACCCGCTCGCACGCGCTGTGGGGGTGCGGGCTGGTCCGGCTGGCCCAGGGCGCCCCCGCGGAGGCGGCCCGGCTCGAGCAGGAGGCACTGCGGCTGATGCGGGAGGTCGACGACCGCAGCGGCGTCGCGCTGTGCGTCAGCGCGCTGGGCTGGGCCGCGGCGGCCGACGGGGACGCCGACCGCGCCGCCCGGCTGTGCGGCGCCGCGGCGGCAGTGTGGCGGTCGATCCCCGCGCCCCTCCCCGCGCCGCTGGCCGAGCCGGATCGGCGCTGGACCGGGGTCGCCCGCCGGGCCCTCGGCGAGCAGCGGTGGGCCGCCCGCCACGCCGAGGGCAGCGCGCTGAACCGGCCGGCGGCGGTGGCGCTGGCGTTGGGGGAGTTCCCGGAGCCCGGCCCGGCCCCCGCGGTCGCGGCGTCCGGGCCGCTCACCCCGCGTCAGCGCGAGGTCGCGGGCCTGGTGGCCCAGGGGCTGACCGACCGCCAGATCGCCGCCCGGCTGGTCATCTCGCCGCGGACGGCCGAGTCACACGTCGAGCAGATCCTCACCCGGCTGGGCTTCCGGTCGCGCGCGGAGATCGCCGCCTGGGCGGTGACACGGGGGTGAGTGGAGTGCTCCGGGCGAGGAAACCTCGCCCGGGGCACTCCGCTCAGGCGCCCTCGTCGACCCAGTCGGGGCCGTTGACCTCGCCGGGGCCGGCCAGGTCGTCGGCGTCGACGATCGTGTACGCGTAGCCCTGCTCGGCGAGGAAGCGCTGCCGGTGCGCGGCGTACTCGCTGTCGAGGGTGTCGCGGCTGACCACCGTGTAGAAGTGCGCCTGCCGGCCGTCGGCCTTGGGCCGCAGCACCCGGCCGAGCCGTTGGGCCTCCTCCTGGCGTGAGCCGAAGGTGCCCGACACCTGGACGGCGACGGCCGCCTCGGGCAGGTCGATGGAGAAGTTGGCGACCTTGGAGACGACGAGGGTCTTCACCTCGCCGGTCCGGAACGCGTCGAACAGCCGCTCGCGCTCCTTGTTGGTCGTCGAACCCTGGATGACGGGTGCGTCGAGGGCCTGGCCGAGCTCCTCGAGCTGGTCGAGGTAGGCGCCGATGACCAGCTTCTGCTCCTCGGGGTGCCGGTCGAGCACCCGCCGGATGACCGGCAGCTTGGACGCCGCCGTGGCCGCGATCCGGTACCGCTCCTCGGGCTCGGCGACGGCGTAGGTCATCCGCTCGTCGTCGTCGAGCGAGACGCGCACCTCGATGCACTCGGCCGGGGCGATGTAGCCCTGGGCCTCGATGTCCCGCCACGGGGCGTCGTAGCGCTTGGGCCCGATGAGGGAGAAGACGTCGTCCTCGCGGCCGTCCTCGCGCACCAGCGTGGCGGTGAGCCCGAGCCGGCGACGGGACTGCAGGTCGGCGGTCAGCCGGAAGATCGGCGCGGGCAGCAGGTGCACCTCGTCGTAGACGATCAGGCCCCAGTCCTGCGCGTCGAACAGGTCCAGGTGCCGGTACTCGCCCTTCCGGCGGGTGGTGATCACCTGGTAGGTCGCGATGGTGACCGGGCGGATCTCCTTGCGCTCTCCGGAGTACTCGCCGATCTCCTCCTCGGTCAGCGACGTGCGCGCGATCAGCTCGCGCTTCCACTGCCGCCCGGCCACGGTGTTGGTGACCAGGATCAGCGTGGTCGCCCGGGCCTCGGCCATCGCCGCGGCACCGACCAGCGTCTTGCCCGCCCCGCAGGGCAGGACGACGACGCCCGAGCCGCCGGCCCAGAAGCCCTCCACGGCCTCCTGCTGGTAGTCGCGCAGGTGCCAGCCGCTCTGGTCGAGCTCGATCGGGTGGGCCTGACCGTCGACGTAACCGGCGAGGTCCTCGGCCGGCCAGCCGATCTTCAGCAGCGCCTGCTTGAGCCGGCCGCGCTCCGAGGGGTGGACGACGACCGTGTCGTCGTCGATGCGCGCACCGATCATCGGGGCCACCCGCTTGGACCGGACGACCTCCTCCAGCACGGCGCGGTCGGTGGTGGTGAGGACCAGCCCGTGCACCGGGTTGTTGGCCAGCGTCAGCCGCCCGAAGCGGTCCATGGTGTCGGCGACGTCGACCAGCAGCGCGTGCGGCACCGGGTAGCGGGAGTAGCGCACCAGCGCGTCGACGACCTGCTCCGCGTCGTGCCCCGCGGCGCGGGCGTTCCACAGCGCGAGCGGGGTCACCCGGTAGGTGTGCACGTGCTCGGGCGAGCGCTCCAGTTCGGCGAACGGCGCGATCGCCGCCCGGCAGTCGCGCGAGAGCGGGTGGTCGACCTCGAGCAGCAGGGTCTTGTCCGACTGGACGATGAGGGGTCCGTCGTTCACGGAGACCTTTCGGCAGCAGCGTCCTGCCGACGGGTGCGATCAGCAGGGGAGGGACGAGGTCACGAAGACCTCGTCACGGTAACCCCGCCCGCCGACAGGACCTTCCCGTCAGCCGACGACCGGCTGCTCCAGCGGCACCGGGGTGAACATCGGCGGCTCCTGGTCCGGCGTCAAGGCCGTGGGCCCGTACAGCCAGTCCACGAACGAGTAGTCGGTGACGTCGCGCCGGCGGAGGAGGGCGTTGCGCGCCTCCCGGCGCTCCCCGGTGAGGTGCCACAGCTCGCCCCAGACCCGGGCGGTGCTGACCACCCGGCGGCAGTGCTCGGTGCGCACCGCCTCGTAGCTCGCCAGCGCGGCGTCCCAGTCCAGCTCCCCGGCCGCCCGCTGCGCACCGACGTGCTCGGAGAGCACCCACGCGTCCTCGATCGCCATGACCGCGCCCTGGGCGAGGTACTGCAGCGGCGCGTGGGCGGCGTCGCCGGTCAGCGCGATGCGCCCGGTCACCCAGGTCGGGATCGGATCGCGGTCGTACATCCGCCACCACCGGTCCCGCCACATCAGCGGCAGCCCGGCCCGGACCTGCTCGCAGGTGCCGGCGAAGGCCTCGTCCAGCTCGTCGGGCGTGCCCCAGTCCTCCGCGCCGGCCAGCGCCTTCGGCGACCGGAACACCGCCACCTGGTTGAACATCTCCCCGGCGCGCAGCGGGTACTGCACGAAGTGGCAGTGCGGCCCGATGTAGACGACGACGTCGGTCATCGAGACGTCCATCTCGGCGACCCGGTCGGCCGGGATCGCGCCCCGGTAGGCCACGTACGCCGAGCTCACCGGTTCGTCGTCGCTGATCAGCCGCCGCGCGACCGAGTACAGGCCGTCGGCGGCGAGCACGACCGGCGCCTCCTCGCGACCGCCCTCGTGCACGACCGCCGCGCCGTCGGGCAGGTGCTCGTAGCCGGTGACGGCCACGCTGGTGACCAGGTCGACGCCGGCCTCCCGGCAGGACCGCAGCAGGATCGCGTGCAGGTCGCTGCGGTGGATCACCACGTAGGGCGAGCCGTACCGCTGCCGGGCGTCGGTGAGGTCGAGGCGGGTGAGCACCGAGCCGTCGACGGCGTCCCGCATGACGAGGTTCTCCGGCCGGACGCCGAGCTCCAGGACCTCGTCGAGCAGGCCCCACGAGTCGAGGATGCGGGTGCAGTTCGGCGCGATCTGCAGGCCGGCCCCCACCTCGCCGAACTCGGCGGCGCGCTCGAGCACGCGCACGCGCAGCCCCTTCCGGGACAGCGCGAGGGCGTTGGCCAGGCCGCCGATGCCGCCGCCGACGACCAGGGCGTCGACGCCGCTCACGACGAGGCCTCCGCGGCGGCCAGGTCGTCGACGACCGGGTTCTCGCAGCGTCCGAGGCCCTCGATCTCGGTGGTCAGGGTCGAGCCGGCCTCCAGGTAGCGGGGGGGCGTGCGGGCGTGGCCGACGCCGCCGGGGGTGCCGGTGGCGATGACGTCGCCGGGCCGCAGGGTGGTCATCGTGGAGACGTACTCGACCAGCGCGACGGGGTCGAACAGCAGGTCGCCGGTGCTGTCCTCCTGCACGGTCTCGCCGTCGACGCGGGTGCTGATCCCCAGCACCGGGCGGACGCCGCCGGGCAGCTCGTCGGGGGTGACCAGGTAGGGGCCCAGCGGCGTGGTGGCCTCCCAGTTCTTGCCCTGCAGCCACTCGCGGGTGCGGAACTGCCAGTCCCGGCAGGTGACGTCGTTGAGCACCGCGAACCCGGCGATGGCCGCCTCGGCCCGGGCGCCGGTGGCCCGGCGGACCGGCGCGCCGATGACGACCGCGAGCTCGCACTCCCAGTCGAACGCGGTCGTCTCCGGCGGCTTGACGATCTCGTCGTTGGCGCCGACGAGGGTGTCGGCGTACTTGCTGAACAGCGTCGGGTACTCGGGCAGGTCCCGGCCCATCTCGAGGATGTGGGTGCGGTAGTTGAGCCCGACGCAGACGACCTTGCCGGGCCGGGGCACCACCGGCGCGTAGGCGGCGCCGCGGACGTGGGACACCTCGCCGGCCGCGACGGCGGCCCGCTCCGCCCAGCCCGGGTCGGCGAGGAAGGCGCCCAGGTCCGGTGCGCCGAGGTCGACGAGGTGCTCGTCGTCGACCCGCACCGCGCGGGTGGCGCCGTCCAGGGTGCGGATGGTGGCCAGCTTCACCGCTGCGCGTCCGACACGGCCGAGCGGTCCAGGTGCAGGGCCTCGAAGATCGGGGTGTCGCTGAAGCGGAACAGGTCCAGCGCGCCGGAGTCGGAGTCCGACGGGCCGGCCTCGGAGCGGACCGACAGCGGCTGCCAGGAGGGGACGACGAACATGTCGCCGCGACCGACCGTCCAGGAGGTCTCCCCGACGGTGACCGTGCCGCTGCCGTCGAAGACCTGGAACACCGAGGAGCCGGCCTCCCGCCGCGGCGCGGTCTCGGTGCCGCGGCGCACCCGGTGCACCTCGGCGCGGATGGTCGGCAGGACGTCGCCGCCGGTGGTCGGGTTGGTGTAGCGGACCGCGGCGTGGCCCGGCTCCACGGTGCCGGGGGAGCCCTCGTCCTCCAGCTCGAGCTGGTCGGTCAGGGCGGCGTCGGTGTCGGCCCAGCGGTAGTTGAGCAGCGGCGTGCCGGGGGTGGCCCCGGGTGCCGACACCGGGCGCAGGCCCGGGTGCCCCCACAGCCGCTGCGAGCGCGACCGCTCCGGCGTCGTCCGCTCGGCGTCGCTGATCGAGTCGCGGCCGAACTCGAAGAACTGGGACTCGGTGGCGTACTGGAACGGGATGTCCAGCCCGTCGATCCAGGCCATCGGCTTCTCGGCGGCGTTGTGGTGGGCGTGCCAGTTCCACCCGGCCTGCGGCAGGAAGTCGCCGCGGTTCATCGGGACCGGGTCGCGGCCGACGACGGTCCACACCCCCTCGCCCTCGACGACGAAGCGGAAGGCGTGCTGGGTGTGCCGGTGCTCGGGGGCGTTCTCCCCGGGCATCAGGTACTGGATCGCCGCCCACAGCGTCGGGGTCGCATAGGGCTTGCCGCCCAGCGCCGGGTTGGCCAGCGCGATGGCGCGGCGCTCGCCGCCGCGGCCCACCGGCACCAGGTGCCCGGCCTGGTCGGCCAGCCGCAGCAGGTTCTGCCACCGCCACACGTGCGGCACCGCGCGCGACCGCGGGTGCACCGGCATGAGGTCGCCGATCTCGGTCCACAGCGGCACCAGCAGCTCCTGCTCGAACCCGCGGTAGAGCTGCTCCAGCTCGGCGCTGGGGGTCGGCTGGTCCGGGGAGTCCAGGGCGGTCAGCCGGACCGGTGAGGCCACGTCCTGCGTCATGGCGGCGATCCTCTCGGTGGGGGACGTCGGTGCGTCCACCGTCACCCGCGTTCTGCTCGCGGTGGTACATCATTCTGGTGTGAAGAACCAGCCGGCGTACGCGATCGCGAGCGTCGACCACGCGCTCCAGTTGGCGACGGCCCTGCAGGTCGAGGGGCCGATGAGCGTCAGCGAGGCCGCCACGCGGCTCGGGGTGGCGCGCTCGACGGCCCACCGGCTGCTGTCGATGCTCGTCTACCGGGACTTCGCCGTCCAGGACGGGTCCCGGCGCTACGCCGCGGGCCCGGTGCTCTCCCTCGGCGCCCGCTCCCAGTCGCGGACCGCGCTGCTGCGCACCGTCGCCATGCCGCACCTGGCGGCGCTGGTGGAGCGGGTCGACGAGACGGTCAACCTGCAGATCCTCGCGGGTGACCACGTGCGGTTCATCGCCTCGGTGGAGTGCGGCCAGGCCCTGCGGGTGGGAGACCGAGAGGGGCGGGTCTTCCCCGCCCACCTGGTGTCCGGCGGCAAGCTCATGCTCGCCGACCTGCCGGAGTCCCAGCTGGAGGCCTTCTACGCCGAGGAGAAGTGGGCCGACCGCCCCGGTGAGCGGCCGGACCTCGACGCGCTGCGCCGGGAGCTGCGCACCGTCCGCGCGCGGGGCTTCGCCATCAACACCGGCCGCACCGAGGCCGGGCTCACCGCCATCGGGCGGGCGGTGCGGCTGCCCGGCGAGCCGGCCGAGGCGGCGGTCTCGGTCTCCATGCCCAGCGTGCGGTTCTCTGAGAGCCGGCTGCCCCAGCTGGTCGCCGCGCTGGCGCTCACCGCCCGGGACGTCGAGCAGGACCTCGCCCGCGCCCTGGCGGGCGGGGACTGACCGACCGGCCGGCTCAGACCCAGTCCCGGCGGCGCAGCGGCGGCGGATCGCCACCGGGCCGCTGGACCAGGACCTGGTTGACGCCCATCTTCCCGGCCTCGAAGGACAGCGCGCTGGCCGCCATGTACAGCCGCCACACCCGCGCCCGGCCGGGGCCGGCGAGCGCGACCGCGGCGTCCCAGTTCTTCTCCAGCCGCTCCACCCAGGCGCGCAGCGTGAGCGCGTAGTGCCGGCGCAGCGCCTCGACGTCCAGGACCTCGAGCCCGCCGCCCTCCAGGGCGGAGAGGGTGCGCGCCAGGCCGAGCAGCTCCCCGTCGGGGAAGACGAACCGGGTGATGAAGCTGTCCGGGTTCCGGCGCGGTGCCACCGCGTTCTCGGCGATCGCGTGGTGGAGCAGCCGCCCGCCGGGACGGAGCAGGTCGTGCAGCGTGCGGACGTACCCGGCCATGCCCGCGGCGCCGACGTGCTCGGCCATCCCGATGGAGGCGATCGCGTCGTAGGGCCCGTCGGCGACGTCCCGGTAGTCCTGCACCCGGATCTCGACCCGGTCGGCCAGCCCTGCGGCGGCTCCCCGCCGGCGGGCCAGCTCGGCCTGCGCGGTGGACAGGGTGATGCCCACGACGCGCGCCCCGTACCGCTGCGCGGCGTGCAGGGCCAGCCCGCCCCACCCGCAGCCCACGTCGAGCAGTCGCGCGCCGGATCGCAGGCCCAGCTTGCGGCAGACCAGGTCGAGCTTGGCCTCCTGCGCGGCGTCCAGGCGGGTGGCCGGCGACTCCCAGACCGCGCACGAGTAGACCATCGACGGCCCGAGCACCAGCGCGTAGAAGTCGTTCCCGACGTCGTAGTGGTGGGCGATCGCGGCGGCGTCCCGCCGTCGGGAGTGCCGGCGCCCGGCGCGGTGCAGGCGCACCTCCTCGGGCGGCGGGGCCGGCTCGGGGCCGAGGGCGCCCAGCCGGGCAGCCGCGCCGACCACCGCCAGGCGCTCGCGGAGCGGCAGCCCGGTCGGTGCGTCGCGAGAGGCCAGCCGGCCGGCCGACGTCAGCGCGGAGAGCGTGGCGAAGACGTCGCCCTCGATCTCCAGCTCCCCGGCGACGTACGCGCGCCCGAGGCCGAGCTCCCCGGGTGCCCAGACCAGCCGCCGCAGCGCCCGGCGGGAGTGGACGGCGACCACCGGGGTGCCCTCCGGCCCGGCGACCGAGCCGTCCCACGCCCGCAGCCGCACCGGCAGTTCCCCGACCCCCAGGACTCCCCGAACCGCCGTGGCCAGCAGGTCGGCGGCACTCTGCTCGATCGCCATGGCCAGCAGCGTCGTGCTGTCCGTTGCGTCGGACAAGCGGTTGCCGCACGGCTCAGGAGGAGGCGGCCTGCTCGTCGTCGAGCAGCGCGACGGAGGTGATCCGGTGGACGGCGAACGTCCGGCTCTCCCCGCGCCGCTCGTCGTAGCCCTGCAGGAAGCCGCCGGCCAGCGAGACCGGCTGCACCACCCGCTGGCTGCCGCTGCCCTGCGCGTCGACGTAGCCCAGCCACACCGGCACGCCGTCCCGGACGGCGCGGGAGAGCAGCTCCAGGGTCCCGGCCGTCGTCACGCCGGGGACCTGCCGGACCGCCTCGCCGCGTCGGGCGGCCAGCGCGGCGTCACCCGCGCGGATCTCCCGGACGGTCGCGGCCACCTCCTCCCCGGTGAGCGGCCGCGGTGCCTGGGCGGGCGCGGTGCCTGGCCGGCGGCCGGCGGCCCGCGGCCGGGCCGGGGGCCGGGTGAGGACGGCGCCGCCCGGGGACTCGCCGGCCGGTGCGTACCCCGCCTCGCGCAGCACGGTGAGGACCTCGTCGGCGCCCAGGCCGCTCACCAGCACCCCGGGGGCCAGCCGGCGCAGCTCCGCGCCCGCCGTCCGCCGGTCGTTGAGCACCTGGGACAGCAGCCCGTGGTCGTCGGAGCGCACGTAGCTCTCGATCGCGCCCACCCGCAGCCGGCCGTGCTGGCGGGCGACGTCGTCGACCAGGTAGTCCAGGGCCTGCGGCACCGGGGTGCGGGACGCGCGGGCGAGGAAGTCGTGCAGGTCGGTGGCCGACCACCCGGCGTCCAGGGCGCGGCGGACGCTGCCCTCCGACACCCGGAACACCGTCGCCCCGCCGGAGGACTCCACGTCGGCGACGACGGCGAGGGTGTCGGCGAGCTCGGCGACCAGCGGACCGGGGGCGATCAGCGAGAGGTCGGGCTGGGCGAGCACGTGGTCGACCGGCTGGGGGAGCAGCCCGCGCACCGCGTCGGCGGCGCCGTCCTCGCCGTGGGCGAGCAGGCCGCGCCCGCCGCCGGACAGCACCCCGCCGACCAGCACGCCGAGCCGGGCGGCCTCGGCCAGCAGGTCGGGCACCGGGGCCAGCCGGTCGGCCCGCCGCGGGGTGCGCCACCGCAGCAGCGCGACGAGGTCCTCGGGGGCCAGCCCGGTGCCGCGCCGGTACTCGGCCAGCGCGGCGAGGGCGGAACGGCGGATCGCCGGCGCGGTGTGCCGGACCAGGTCGGGGGAGAGGGCGTTGGCCGCCTTGCCGGCGACGTCGCGCTGGCCGGCCAGCGACGGCAGCCGGACGGCGTCCAGCCAGCCGGCGGCCAGCGTGGCCCAGCGGGAGGCGAGGTCCTGCTCGCGCCACAGGTCGAAGGCCCGGGTGGGCAGCCACTCGTCGCGGTGCGGGCCCCCGACGTCGAGCAGCCCGGCGACCGAGGCCAGCTCCAGCAGCCAGCCGACCTCCGGCTCGGTCACGTGCAGCGCGCGGGCCAGCCGCTTCTGGTCGCGGACGCCGACCCCGCCGCTGCGCAGCAGCCCCGCCGGCTCCTCCTCCAGCAGCACCAGCAGCTCGCCGATCCGGCCGATCGTCTCCAGCGCGGCACCGGCGGCCTGGCGGTCCACGATCGCCGGGTCGCGCTCGACGACCGCCGGCTCGGGGCGCAGCCGCGGCGGGCCGTAGGGGCGGTCGCCGCGCAGCCGCAGGCCGACCTCGCGGGGGAGCTCCACGTTGAGGGCGTCGATGCGGGCCAGCAGGCCGCGCTGCAGGAGCCGGCGGGCGGGGGAGGAGGCGATGCCGGCGGTGTCCGGCAGGTGCCCGACCGGGCGGTCGCCGGCCAGCCGCTCCAGCACCTCGCGCTCCTCGGCCGGCAGCTCGCCGACCGCTGCGGGCAGGTCGTCGGGCAGGCCGATCCGCAGCTCCACCGCCGGGCGCCCCAGCCCGGCGGGGTACCGGACGGCGCGGCGCACCGGGTCGGGGGCGTGCAGCACCTCGTCCCCCCAGAGCAGCGCGCGGGTCGCCAGCTGCTCCAGCGCGCGCTCGACCACCGCGTCGGGCACGTCGGGCAGCGCCGCGAGGAGCTCGGCGGCGTCCACGCCGTCGGTGCCGGCCAGCAGGACCACGTCGAGCACCTGCAGCGTCGCGGCGTCCAGCTCGTCGAGGGCGCGGTCCACCGACACCGGCACGGCCAGCCGGCTGGCCAGCGCCACCACGTCCGACGGAGCCGGCCGGGCGACGTCGGGCCGGGCCGCCAGCAGCGCGGCGAGCTGCTCGTCGCTGCGGGTGCGCAACCAGGCCGCCAGCGTGGCGGGGCGTTCGGCAGGCATCCGGTCAAAGTTACGTCGCGCGCGCCACCCGGTGCCGTCGCGGGCCCGGTCGCTGCGCCAGCATGACCGGGTGCACCCGGCCGCCGAGGACCCGCAGACCCGCAGCGCGCTCACCGGCTACCAGGCCGGGGCGCTGCGCTGGCTGGCCGGCGGCGTCATCGCGGTCGTCCTCGGGGTGCTGCTGGGCGCGGCGCTGGTGGCCATCGCCGGCAGCTCCGGGCGGACCGTGCCGGGCGTCGGCCTGGTCGTGGTCGTGCTGGTCGTCGCGGGCACCGTCGCGGCCGTCGCCGGCGCCGGCGCGCTGCTGCGGTACCAGCGCTGGCAGCGGGCGCTGCGCACGCGGCCCTGGCAGACCGGCGTGCTGCGGATCGCCGGCCCGGCGGTGCTCTCCTTCGAGCCCGAGGGGTACGACGAGCTCGACCCGCTGGACGCCCCGGTGCGGCTGCGGCTGGTCAGCACCTCCGTCTGGCGGACCCGCGCGGTCCAGCAGCTCAACGGCGCCGTGGTGCGCGCGGCACCGGTCGGGCCGCGGGAGTGGGTGCTCACCGCCGAGGGGCTGTCCACCGTCTACGGCGCCCGCGTCCCCGCCCGCCGCTGACCCCTCCGGAGACGTCGACGGGCGTAGTGCGTGCGTTCGGGGTACCCGTCCGAGAAGATGACCACCGACGCGGGCACCGGGCGGTGTCCCGCACCCAGCACATGGAGGCGAACGGCGACATGGCCAAGCGGAAGAGCAAGCAGGCGCACCTGGTGGAGCCCACCTGGGGGCAGTCGGTGGACGGTGGCCCGCCGCTGACCGAGTTCACCGCCGAGCCGGCCGGCGGGCTCAACCCCTTCGGTGAGGACCACGACTTCCCGCTGCCGGCCGACCGACTCCGGTACGCCCACCCGACCGACAAGCCCAACCGCGCCGGGATCATGGCGGGCGAGCGGTGACCGCGGCGGCGACGCCCGAGCGAGCATCGCAGGGAGCGCCAGCGACCGAGGAGCGGAACGAGGGCGGAGTCGAGCGGTGAGCACGTCGCCCGCGCTGCCGTCCTACAGCAGCGGGACGTCGACCGTCCCCCTGCTCGGCGACACCATCGGGGCCAACCTCGACCGGACGGCGGCGCGGGTGGGCGATCACGAGGCGCTGGTCGAGTGCGCCACGGGTCGCCGGTTCAGCTATCCGCAGTTCGTGGCGGAGGTGGACGCGGTCGCCCTCGGCCTGGACGCGCTCGGCGTCGGGAAGGGCGACCGCGTCGGCATCTGGGCGCCCAACTGCGCGGAGTGGGCGTTCGTCCAGTACGCGACCGCCAAGCTCGGCGCGATCCTGGTCAACATCAACCCGGCCTACCGCACCCACGAGCTGGCCTACGTGCTGACGCAGGCCGGCATCTCGGTGCTGGTGAGCGCGCCGGAGTTCAAGGCCAGTGACTACCGGGCCATGGTCGGCGAGGTGCGCGGCGAGTGCCCCGACCTGCGCGAGGTGCTGTTCCTCGGTTCGCCGGAGTGGGAACGGCTGGTGGCCACCGGCCGGGCCGGCGACCGCGGCCTGCTGGCCGAGCGGGAGACCCAGCTGTCGGCCGACGACCCGATCAACATCCAGTACACGTCGGGGACGACGGGCTTCCCGAAGGGCGCCACGCTCACCCACCACAACCTGCTCAACAACGGGTTCTTCGTGGGCGAGGGCTGCGGTTACACCGAGGCCGACCGGATCTGCATCCCGGTGCCCTACTACCACTGCTTCGGCATGGGGATGGGCAACCTGGCGGCCACGTCCCACGGCGCGACGATGGTCATCCCGGCGCCCGGCTTCGACCCGGCCGCCACGCTGCGCGCGGTCCAGGACGAGCGGTGCACGTCGCTGTACGGCGTCCCGACCATGTTCATCGCCGAGCTGGCCCTGCCCGACGTCGGCAGCTACGACCTGTCGAGCCTGCGCACCGGCATCATGGCTGGCTCCCCGTGTCCGGTCGAGGTGATGAAGCGGGTGGTCGCCGAGATGGGCATGGCCGAGGTGACCATCTGCTACGGCATGACCGAGACCTCACCGGTCTCCACCCAGACCGGCGCCGACGACGACCTGGACCGCCGGACGTCGACCGTCGGCCGGGTGCACCCGCACCTGGAGGTCAAGGTCGTCGACACCGAGACCGGGCTGACCGTGCCACGCGGGACGCCGGGGGAGTTCTGCACCCGCGGCTACTCGGTGATGCTGGGCTACTGGCAGGAGCCGGAGAAGACCGCCGAGGTCATCGACGCCGCCCGGTGGATGCACACCGGCGACCTCGCGGTCATGGACAGCGAGGGCTACCTCAACATCGTCGGCCGGATCAAGGACATGGTCATCCGCGGCGGGGAGAACGTGTACCCGCGGGAGATCGAGGAGTTCCTCTACACCCACCCCGACATCGTCGACGCCCAGGTCATCGGGGTCCCCGACGAGCGTTTCGGCGAGGAGCTCGTGGCCTGGGTGCGGTTGCGCGAGGGGGCGGAGCCGCTGACGGCGGAGGTCCTGCGCGAGTTCTGCTCCGGCCGGCTCGCCCACTACAAGATCCCGCGGTACGTGAAGGTCGTCGACGCCTTCCCGATGACGGTGACCGGCAAGGTCCGCAAGGTGGAGATGCGCGCGGTGTCGGTCGAGGAGCTCGGCCTGCAGGCCGCCGCCGCCGTCCAGAACGCCTGAGCGCCGCCGCCCCCTGTCGAGGGACAGGAAGCTCTACCCACGTGTCCGGGGTCTGGACGGGGGAGAGCTTCCTATGCCTGGTCGCTCCCGACCCGCACGGGGACGACGAGGGCGCGGTGGTCGGACAGCGGCAGCCTGACCGCCTCGGCCGGGCCGGTCGCGGTGATCGGCCCGCGGGCCAGCACGTGGTCCAGCTGGCGGGTCGGCGTCTCCAGCGGGAAGGTGCGCGCCGTCGCCAGCGGCTGCATCCCGCTGACCCGGACGGCCTGCCCGCGCTCGGTGTTGAGGTCGCCCATGAGCACCAGCGGCTCCGGGGTGCCGGTCAGCGAGCGCACCAGCTTCGACAGCTGCAGGGCGTTCCAGCCGGGGATGAACGACAGGTGCGTGTTGGCCACGGTGAACTGCCCCGAGGGCCCCTCCAGGACGGCGGCGACCGCGACCCGCGGCTCGTCGCCGACCATCTTCGGCCGGGGGGTGCCCCGGAACCACACCGGCACCCGGGTGCGCAGCGCCGGCAGCCGGACGACCCGCCAGGACACCACCGGGTACCGCGAGAGCAGCGCGATCCCGTAGCTGGCCGACCCCGGCTGCTCGTCCCCGGTGGCCGCCATCCACGTGCCGCCCGGCGTCCCGGCCAGCGCCGCCACGAACTGCGAGTCCACCGCACCCATCGCCTCGGCGGCGACCGCGGTCAGGTCGGCCCCCATCGACCGCGGCTGGTCCCGGTCGACCTCCTGCAGCCCGAGGACGTCGGCGTCGAGGGTCTTCACCGCGGCGGCGAGCCGCTCGACGTCCACGCGGTCGTCGGCGGGGGAGCGGCCGTGGAGGATGTTGAACGTCGCGATCCGCACGACCGTCCAGTGCCCCGCGGTACGCCGTCCACACCGACGTTCGTGACTCCGGAGGCCGGGTAGCTGCATCCGCGTGCTGCCTTCGGACCGGGACGAGATCCGTGACCTCCTCAAGCGCGTCGCCGTCGCCCTGAAGCAGGGCGACGTGCCCTTCGCCCTCTGCGGCGGGTACGCGGCCTGGGTCCGCGGAGCGCCGGAGCCGGACCACGACGCCGACTTCCTGGTCCCCGCCGCCGAGTCGGAGCGGGCGGCCAAGGTGCTGGCGGAGGCGGGCCTGGAGGTCGTCGACCCGGCCGAGGACTGGCTGACCAAGGTCGTCCAGGGCAACTCGTTCGTCGACGTCCTGTGGCGCACCTGCGGCTACCCGGTCGAGATGGACCTCATCGACCGGGCCGAGGAGCTGTCGGTGCTGTCGGTGCACATGCCGGTGCTGGAGGCCACCGACATCGTGGTCACCAAGCTCATGGCGCTCGACGAGCACTACTGCGACTACTCCCGGCTCCTGCCGGTGGCGCGGGCACTGCGGGAGCAGGTCGACTGGGCGCGGGTGCACCGCGACGTCCAGGAGAACGACTTCGCGGCCGTCTTCCTCATCCTGCTGGCCCGGCTCGACGTGGTGGCGCGGCCGGAGGACGGGGACTGAGCGCGACGACCATCGCGGCACCCGCCGGGGGGACGACTAATCTGGAACGCACCGCGGCCGGCGTGCCGCGTCGTCCTCCCGGCGCGGTGCCGGGCCCGTCCGCGACACGACTGAGGGATCAACGTGCCCACCGGCAGAGTCAAGTGGTTCAACCCGGAGAAGGGTTTCGGCTTCCTCTCGCGTGAGGACGGGCCGGACGTCTTCGTGCACAAGGACGCGCTGCCGGCCGGTACCAGCGAGCTGAAGCCCGGCCAGCGGGTGGAGTTCGGCATCGTCGCCGGCCGCCGCGGCGACCAGGCGCTCCAGGTCCGGGTGCTCGACCCGCTGCCCTCGGTGACGGCCGCGCACGCGGAGCGGACCCGCAAGAAGCCCGACGAGCTGGTCCCGATCATCGAGGACCTCATCAAGCTGCTGGACGACGTCTCCACCGGCCTGCACCACGGCAGGCACCCCGACAAGCCGATGGCCCGCAAGGTCGCCTCGGTGCTGCGCGCGGTCGCCACCGACCTGGAGCACTGAGAGGAAGGACCCCGTCCTCCTCACCCTTCGCACGCTCAGGGCGATACCCGGGTCACCCGGGGGGTGGGGCGGTCGCGGTGCCGCCGACCGCGCCGCCGGCCCGCAGGAAGCCGACCGGCCACGCCCCGCTGAGGCCCGCGCAGTCCTCGACGGCGTCCTCGACGATGACGAGGTAGAACGCCGGCGGGACGACGTCGGAGCTGGTGATCTCGTCGAACACCGTGGTCCCGGCGTCCACCTCGACCTCGCCGAGCTGCTCCTCGAGCTGCTCGTCGAAGACCTGCACGCTCCAGCCGCGCTCGGCCACCGCGTCGGGCACGGTGAGCCGGATCGTCGTGTCCGGCGAGACCTCGATGACCGGCGGCGAGGTGTCGTAGCGCTGCCCCTCCCCGTCCAGGCAGTACTGGGTCGGGGCGACGCGGACCTCCTGCGGCCCGGCCGCCACGACGACGTCCTGCGGACCGGCGGGCTCCGAGCCGCAGCCGGCGAGCAGGAGGACCACGGCGGCCGGGCCGGCCGCCCGCCTCACGGCTGCCACCCGGGGACCGCGTCCGGCGGCGTGAGGGGGTCGGCGGGTGCGGTGGTGCGCCGGCGCGGCCCCCAGAGCACCAGGCCGACGGCGAGCACGAGCAGTGCGGCGGCGACGGTGAAGCCGAGCCACCCGGTGGGGGGCAGCGCGATGCCGAGCGCGCCGCCGACCACCCAGGCCAGCTGCAGCATCGTCTCGGAGCGGGCGAACGCCGACGCGCGCAGGCTCTCGGGCACCTCGCGCTGGATGATCGCGTCGAGGGCCACCTTGCCCAGCGCGTTGGCGATCGCGGCGACACCGGCCACGACGGCGGCCATCGGCAGGCTGTAGAAGACCGCGGCGAGCACGGTGATGCCCGCGGCGGTCCCCGCCGACCACAGCACGATCGGGTCGGGGTTGACCCGGTGCAGGCGCGAGCCGACGGCCGTGCCGAGCACGCTGCCCACCCCCGCCGCGCCGGCGACCGCGCCCAGGACCAGGGTGGCCGGCCACCCGCCCTCCACCGTGGCCTGCACGAGGAACGCCGAGAAGATCGTCAGGAACCCGCCGAGCCCGCGGAGGGCGGCGTTGGCCCGCAGCGCCACCACCACGCGCGGGTTGACCGCCCGCCGCCGGCGGCCGCCGGCGACCGGCTGGGGCGCCGTGGTGAGCACGTCGGCGGGCACCTCGCCGGTGGGGACGTCGACGTGGTGGGGCAGCCGGACGGCGGCCACCGAGCCGGCCACGAACACCGCGGCGGTGGCGTACAGCAGCCACTCGAAGCCGAACGCCCACGCCAGGCCCGCCCCGAGGCCGCCGAAGACCGCGGCGGTGAGCAGCCCGAACACCGAGGTGCGGGCGTTGGCCGAGGTGAGCGACATCGCGCCGGGCAGCACGCGGGGGACCACCGCCGCACGCAGCACGTTGTGCGCCTTGGACAGCACGAGGACGCCGAGGGCGGCGGGGTAGAGGACGAAGTCGTCGAAGTGCGTGGCCATGACGACGGCCAGCACGGCCCGGCCGAGCAGGCTGGCGCCCATCGCCCAGCGGCGGCCGCGCTGCAGCCGGTCCAGCAGCGGCCCGATGACCGGGGCGACGACCGCGAACGGCGCCATCGTCACCAGCAGGTAGAGCGCCACGTTGCCGCGCTGCGCGTCGGTGGTCGCGGCGAAGAAGAGCGTGCCGGCGAGCGAGACGGCGATCATCGCGTCGCCGGCCATGTGCAGGGCGTTGACCCACAGCAGGTGGGTGAGCCCGCTCTCGCCCGCGCCGTCGGCCCGGCTCGCGGCGCGCACCCGCCGCACCGCCGCCCCGGTCAGCTCCCGGGAGCGCGCGGCGGCGACGCGGGTGACGGTCACCTTCCGCGGGGGCAGCGGCGCCGTCGGCGGGGAGGTGCCCGGGCCGGGTGGCGGCGGTGGCTCTCCGGCGCCCCCGCCGGCCTGCGGGGTGGCCGACAGCGGGCGGGTCGCCGGTCGCGGGACGTCGATCGGGGTGGTGTCCATCCCCTCCGCCGCGGGCGGCAGCGGCCGGCCGCGCAGGACGCCGCGCCGGGGGGCGGGCAGGTGGGGGCCGGGCACCCGCCCATCGTGCCGCACCTCCCTGAGCAGGCGGCCGGCACGCCGCACCCGCGCCGTCGGCGGCGTCGGGCGCGTCAGGGACAATGGCCGGCGTGGCCGACTTTCCCGACCCCGCGCCGGCGGGGAGCGACGTCCTGACCGCGGCGGTCGAACTGGCCCGGGCGGCGGCGGTGGAGACCGCCGGGTCGCCCGACGTGGTCGGGGAGCACCTCGGGGTGACGGCGGAGCTGCCGGAGCCCGGCCCCGGCGGCCGGCCGGTGGAACCGGTGGTCCTCGGTGAGGTGGTGACCCACTGCTTCGCCAGCCGGCTGCCCGGCTACGTCGGCTGGCAGTGGGCGGTCACCCTGGCCCGGGTGCCCGGCGAGGAGCACGCGACCGTCGACGAGGTCGTGCTGCTGCCCGGCGAGCAGGCGCTGCTGGCACCGGCCTGGGTGCCGTGGCACGAGCGGCTGCGCCCCGGGGACCTGTCGGTCGGCGACGTCCTGCCCTCCACGGAGGAGGATCCCCGGCTGGTGCCGGCCTACACCGCGGACGACGACAGCGCCGACGACCCCGAGGGCGCCGCGCTCGCCACGGAGCTGGGCGTCGGGCGCGAGCGGGTGATGTCCCGCGAGGGGCGCAGCGACGCGGCGGCCCGCTGGAGCGCGGGGGAGTTCGGCCCGCGCTCGGCGATGGCCCGGCACGCGCCCGGCCCCTGCGCGACCTGCGGGTTCTTCCTGCCGCTGGCCGGCTCCCTGCGCTCCGGCTACGGCGCCTGCGCCAACGTGTACGCCCCCGCCGACGGGCACGTGGTCACCGTCGACTACGGCTGCGGCGCGCACAGCCAGGCGACCCTGGTGGCCGACGACGCCGCCGAGGTGGTCAGGTCGGCGCGCTACGACACCGGCGCCTTCGACGTCATCTAGGTGACGGACCGGAACGGCCCCTCCCTGCGGAGGGGTCCTTCCACTGGCCTTGCAGGCGCATGACCCCCAGGCCGACCCCGGCCAGCAGGATGCCGACGACGCAGGTCCAGGTCCACACGCGGTCGACGCGGTCGCCCAGCACCAGCAGGACGACGAGGGCCACCGCCCACAGCGCCGCGCCGGCGAGGACGACCCGCACGGTGTCCACGTGCAACGGGGGAGGGGCCTGCTTGGTCGGACCGGGCACGCCCCGACCCTAGGTCCCCGCCGGTCGTGCCGCCGTCACGGGCCCGGAACCCGCGTGTGGCACGCTGTCGCCGCTCATTGCAGATCCTCCCGGTCGGCCGGCGCGCGCTCCCCCCGCCGCCCCCGCCCGGACACCCGCCCGGGGAGTCGTCCATGGCAAGGAAGTCCGGCCCGACCACGGGCAGCACCACCCCCGGCGACACGCCGGCCGACGTCGCCGCCGGGGTGCGGACCCCCCGGCGCAGCGAGGGCCCCCGGGTCCGGCCGCGGAACGGCCTGGACCGCTACTTCGAGATCAGCGCCCGCCGCTCCACGCTGACCCGCGAGCTGCGCGGCGGCGTGACGACCTTCTTCACGATGGCCTACATCGTGGTGCTCAACCCGATCATCCTGTCCGGGGCCGACGTCACGGGGGCGGAGCTGCCGTTCGCCTCGGTCGCGGCGGTCACCGCGCTCATCGCCGGCGTCATGACGATCCTCATGGGCGTCGTCGGCCGGTACCCGTTCGCGCTGGCCACCGGGCTCGGCATCAACGCGATCGTCGCCGTCTACGCGGCCACCCAGCTCTCCTGGCCCGAGATCATGGGCTTGGTCGTGCTCGAGGGGCTGCTCATCACGGTGCTGGTGCTGACCGGCTTCCGGAGGGCGGTCTTCGAGGCCATCCCGCCGCAGCTGAAGACGGCGATCGCGGTCGGCATCGGCTTCTTCCTCACCATCATCGGCCTGGCCGACGCCGGCGTCATCCGGCCCGGGAACCCGCTGATCAGCTTCGGCGTGAGCGGGCAGCTGGCCGGGTGGCCGCTGCTGGTCTTCGTCGTCGGCCTGCTGCTGACCGCCGTGCTCGTCGTCCGCCGGGTCAAGGGCGCGCTGCTCATCGGCATCGTGGTCGCCACCGTGCTGGCCATCGTCGTCGAGGCGATCGCCGACATCGGCCCGCGCTTCGGCGCCGACGGGGCCGAGAACGCGCGCGGCTGGGCGCTGCAGGTGCCCACGCTCCCCGAGGAGGTGGTCAGCGCCCCCGACCTGTCGCTGGTCGGCCAGTTCTCCCTGTTCGGCGGGTTCGAGCGGATCGGCGTCCTCGCCGCCCTGCTCATCGTCTTCTCGATCATGATCGCCGACTTCTTCGACACCGTCGGCACGGTGACCGCCGTCGGCGCCGAGGGCGACCTGCTCGACGAGAAGCGCAACCTGCCCGGGTCCCAGCCGGTCCTCCTGGTCGACTCGCTGGCCGCCGCCGCCGGTGGCGCGGGCAGCGTCTCGTCGAACACGACCTACGTCGAGAGCGCCGCCGGTGTGGCCGACGGCGCGCGCACCGGCCTGGCCAGCGTGGCGACCGGCGTGCTGTTCCTGTTCGCGATGCTGTTCACCCCGCTGGTGCAGATCGTCCCCTCGGAGGCCGCCGCGCCCGCGCTGGTCATCGTGGGCGCGCTGATGATCAGCCAGATCCGCAACCTCGAGTGGGACGACATGTCCCTGGTCATCCCGGCGTTCCTCACCATCGCCCTCATGCCGTTCACCTACTCGATCACCAACGGCATCGGCGCCGGCGTCATCAGCTACGTGCTGCTGCGCTCGGTGGTCGGACGGCGGCGCGAGGTGCACCCGCTGATGTGGGTCATCGCGGTGCTGTTCCTCGTCTACTTCGCGCTGGAGCCGCTGCAGCAGCTGTTCTGAGGGGCTCCCCGGGACACGGCCGACCCCGGGACCTTCGTGAGCTAGGCTAATGGTCGTGAGCCGGACCCCGCTCGACACCGCGGCGCTGGCCCACGACCTCCGCCTCGCGGTCATGCGCTTCTCCCGGCGGCTGCGCAACCAGCGGGTCGACCACTCGGTCACCCTCACGCACCTCGCGGCGCTGTCCACGCTCAAGCGGCACGGGGCCATGAGCCCGGGCGAGCTGGCCACGCACGAGCGGGTCCAGCCGCCGTCGATGACACGGGTCGTGGTGGCGCTGGAGGGCATGGGCCTGGTGACCCGCAGCCCGCACCCGACCGACGGCCGGCAGGTGGTCATCGACCTCACCCCGGCCGCAGGCGAGCTGCTGGACGCCGAGGCGCAGGCGCGGGAGGCGTGGTTGTCGGAGCGGCTGCACGAGCTCACCCCCGAGGAGCGCACCGTGCTGCGCGAGGCGTCCGCGATCATGGACAAGCTGGCGAGTGGGTGAGCGAGCGCTCTGACCGCTCCGGCCCGTTCCGGTCGCTGCGGGTCCGCAACTACCGCATCTTCGCGTCGGCCAACCTGGTCAGCCTGACCGGCACCTGGATGCAGCGCATCGGCCAGGACTGGCTGGTCCTGCAGCTGTCCGACGACAGCGGCATCGCCCTGGGCCTCGTGACCGCGCTGCAGTTCGGCCCCACGCTCGTGCTCGGCATGTACGGCGGGGTGCTGGCCGACCGGTACGCCAAGCGCCGCGTGCTGGTCATCACCCAGAGCCTCATGGGGCTGCTGGCGCTGGTGCTCGCGGTGCTCGTCGCCACCGACGGCGTGGCCCTGTGGCACGTGTTCGTGCTGGCCGGCGCGCTCGGTTCGGTCGCGGCCGTCGACGCGCCGGTCCGGCAGGCGTTCGTCTCGGAGATGGTCGGCCCGGAGCTGCTGCCCAACGCGGTGAGCCTGAACTCGACCATCTTCAACGGCGCCCGGCTGGTCGGCCCCTCGCTCGCCGGCCTGCTCATCGGCGCCGCGTCGGGCGACACCGCGCCGGCCTTCTTCCTCAACGCGGCGAGCTTCGCGTTCACCATCGCCGCGCTGCTGGCCATGCGTCCCGGGGAGCTGCACCCGAGCCCGCCGGTGGCCCGGGCCAAGGGCCAGCTGCGCGAGGGGCTGACCTACACCTGGGCACACCCGGACCTGGTGCTCGCGATGGCCCTGGCCTTCGTGGTGGGCACGTTCTCCTTCAACTACCAGGTGACGATCGCGCTCATGGCCCGCGAGGTCTTCGACCTGGGCGCCCAGGCGTTCGGCCTGCTCTCCACGTGCTTCGCCGTGGGGTCGCTGGCGGGTGCGCTGCTGTCGACCCGGCGCAGCGCCCGCCCCCGGCAGCGGTTCCTCGTCGGGGCCGCGCTCGTCTTCGGGCTGTTCACCATCGCCTGCGGCCTCATGCCCGGCTACGTCGCCTTCGCGATCGCGCTGGTGCCCGCCGGGGCGGCCGGCCTGGTGTTCAGCGTGGCCAACAACAGCTTCGTCCAGCTGGGCGTCGACCCGCAGGTGCGGGGGCGGGTCATGGCCCTCTACTTCACCTGCTTCATGGGCGGGACCCCGCTGGGCGCCCCCGTCATCGGCTGGCTGGCCGAGAACCTGGGCGCCCCGTGGGGGTTCATCTTCGGCGGCGCGGTCTCCGTCCTCGCCGCGCTGGCGGCGGCCGCCTGGCTGGCCCGGGGCCGCCGGGTGCGCGTGGAGGCGCACGTCGTCCCCCCGCGGCTGGCACTCCACGTCGGTCCACGCGCGGGCGGGCGGCTCCCGGACGTACCGTGACCCGCACCACTCCTCGAGTCGTCCGCGGAGGCGACATGGTCGCGTCGCTGCTCACCCTCGGGGGGATCGTCGCCGGCGTGGTCGGCTCGGTCGCCTTCCTCGGCTGGCTGGCGCGCGTGGTGTTCGGGTCGGCCCAGCTGCCGGCCGCCCTCCGCCGGCGCGCCCCCGAGCCGGTGCGGCCCTCGCACCGTCCGCTGGAGGTCGTCGCCGCGGACCTGCGGCGGCTGTCCCGCCAGTTGGCGCGGGTGCCGGCCGGAGTGCCCATGGCGCGCCGGCTCGGGCTGCAGGCGGCCTACGACGACGTCCTCGTCGAGGCGGCGGAGCTGCTGGAGGTGCCGCACACCCTGACCGGCACGCCGCCGGGGCGGGCCCGCGACGCCGAACGCCTGCGGCTGCAGGCAGCGCTCGTCGCGGCCGGCCTGGTGGTGCCCGACTGAGCGCGGCACCGGGCCCCCCGGCGGCACGGCGGCTGTTCTTCGCGGTCACGCCGCCGCCCGCGGCCCGGGACGACCTCGATCGCGCCCTCGCCCCGCTCCGGGAGGCCCCCGGCGCCCCGCGGTGGACCGCGCCCGACCGGTGGCACCTCACCCTGCTGTTCCTCGGCGGCGTCCCGGCCGCGGACGTCGACGGCCTGGTCGCGGCCGCCGCGCCGGCGGTGGCGGCCACCCCGGCGCTCACCCTGCGGCTGGCCGGCGGGGGCCGGTTCGGCTCCCGCCGGCGTCCGCAGGTGTGCTGGGCCGGCGTGACGGGGGACGGCGACGCGCTGGCGGCGCTGGCCGGCCGGCTCGCGCGCGCGGCGGCGGGGCTGGGACTGCCGGTGGAGGAGCGCCCGTTCCGCGCCCACCTCACCCTGGGGCGCTGGCGGCCGGGGCGGCCCGGCGACGGCGACCTCCCCGACCGGCTGGCCGGCTACCGCGGGCCGGGCTGGCCGGTGACCGAGGTGGAGCTGCTGGAGAGCACCCTCGGGGCGGCGCCGCGCTACGCGCGCGTGGCCGCCTGGCCGGTCGGCTGACCGCCGCTCACCAGGCGTACTCCACGGGGGCCGGCCGGTACCCGGGGAAGACCTCGTCGAGGCGGGCGAGCTGTGCCTCGTCGAGGGTCAGGTCCAGGGCGGCGAGCGCGCCCTCGAACTGCTCCATCGTCCGGGGTCCGACGATCGGCGCGGTCACCGCGGGCTGGTGCAGCAGCCAGGCCACCCCGACGTCGGCCGGCGCCAGGCCCCAGTCGCGGCAGGCGTCCTCGTAGGCCTGCAGTGCGGGGCGGTGCCGCTCCACCCGTTCCTCGCGGGCCCGGCGCCGCTCGCCGCCCTCCGAGGCGAGGACCCCGGCCAGCAGGCCGCCGGCCAGCGGGCTCCACGGGATGATGCCCACGCCGTAGTGCTGGGCGGCCGGCAGCACCTCGAGCTCGACGTGCCGGGTGAGCAGGTTGTAGTGCGACTGCTCGCTGACCAGGCCGAGGAAGTGCCGCCGGGCGGCCGCCTCGTTGGCCACGGCGATCTGCCACGCGGCGTGGTTGGACGAGCCGACGTAGAGCACCTTGCCCTGGGCGACCAGCGTCTCGCAGGCCTGCCAGATCTCCTCCCACGGCGTGGCCAGGTCGACGTGGTGGAACTGGTAGAGGTCGATCCAGTCGGTCTGCATCCGCCGCAGCGAGGCCTCGCAGGAGCGCACCACGTTGCGGGCGGACAGGAACGTGTCGTTGGGCCAGTCGGTCATGGACCCGTAGACCTTGGTGGCCAGCACCGTCTTCTCGCGCCGCCGCCCGCCCTGGGCGAACCAGGCGCCGAGCACCTCCTCGGTGCGCCCCTTGCCGGCGTCGAAGCCGTAGGAGTTGGCGGTGTCGACGAAGTTGACGCCCTCGTCCAGCGCGTGGTCGAGGATCGCGTGCGCGTCGGGCTCCTCGGTCTTCCAGCCGAAGTTCATGGTGCCCAGGCAGAGCCGGGAGACCGACAGGCCGCTGCGGCCGAGGTGCGTGTAGTCCATGGGCACCCACCCTGGCAGTCCCCGCTCCGTGCCGCAGAGCCGGCCCGCGCGCCCCGTTCCGTCTAGCGGGGACGCCCGGGCAGCGCGACGTCCCCGGTCAGGTAGCGCTGCACGGTGGGGCCGACGGCGGCCACGACGTCCTCCCGGGACGCCGAGGCCAGGGGCTCCAGCCGGAGCACGTACCGGGCCATGACCAGGCCCATGACCTGCGAGGCGACCAGCGCGCCGCGGGCCTCCCGCTCCGCGACCGGCATCTCGAGCGAGCCGACGACGCGCCGGACGACCTTCGCGAGCAGGAACTCGCGCAACAGGCGGGCCGACCACTCGTGGTTCACCGCGGACCGCACGAGCGCGAGGATCGCCGGGCGGGCCGGCCCGTCCCAGATCCGCAGCACCATGCCGACGACGGCCGCGCCGAGGTCGTCCGGGGCGGCCGCGAGCACCTCGGGCAGGAAGTCGTCGGGGTCGGCCGGGGCCTCGACGGCGGCGAGGAACAGCTTGTCCTTGGTGCCGAAGTAGTGGTGCACGAGCGCCGGGTCGACGCCGGCGGCGGTGGCGATGCCGCGGATCGACGCGCCCTCGTAGCCGCGCTCGGCGAAGGCGGCGCGGGCCGCGGCCAGCACGGCCTCGCGGGTGCCGGGGTTGCCGGGGCGGCGGCCGGGTGGCCGCCGGTGGGCCTGGCTCAGCCGCTCCTCCTCCGCAGGGTCGCCGCCGCGAGCGCGAGGGCGAGCACCGCGACGCCGCCGACGACCGCGACGTCCACCCACATGGTGCCCGTCGGCTCCGGAGAGCGCCCGACCTCCTGCAGTGCGTCGACGGCGTAGGTCAGCGGCAGGACGTCGCTGACCGCCTGCAGCCACCCGGCCATCTGCTCCCGCGGCACCAGCAGGCCGCACAGGAAGAACTGGGGGAGGACGACGACCGGCATGAACTGCACGGCCTGGAACTCGCTGCGCGCGAAGGCGCTGGCCAGCAGCCCCAGGGCCACCCCGAGGACGGCGTCGACGACCGCGATGACCACCACCGTCCACAGCGGCCCGGCGACGTCCAGCCCGTACAGGCCGGTCGCGACCGTCACCGTCACCACCGCCTGCACCGCCGCCGCCAGCCCGAAGGCGGTGCCGTAGCCCAGCAGCAGGTCCAGCCGGGCCAGGGGGGTGGTGAGCAGCCGCTCGAGGGTGCCCGTGGTGCGCTCGCGCAGCATGGCGATGCTGGTCACCAGGAACATCACGACGAAGGGGAAGACCCCGAGCATCGTCAGGCCGACCCGGTCGAAGGTGCTCGGCTGGCCGGGGAACGTCGGCAGGTCCCGCCACAGCAGGTACAGCAGCCCGAGCAGCAGGCTGGGCAGCACCACCATCATCCCGACCGTGCGGTGGTCGTGCCGCAGCTGGCGCAGGACCCGCCCGGTCGTCGCCGCGGTCAGCCGCGGGCTCAGCGCCGTGGTCATGCCGGCACCCCCTCGTGCTCCCGCACCAGGTGCAGGAACGCCTCCTCCAGGTCGTGCGTCCCGGCCGCGGCGCGCAGCTGCTCCGGGGTGTCGTCGAACAGCAGTCGCCCCTCGCGGAGCAGCAGCAGCCGGTCGCAGCGGGCCGCCTCGTCCATCACGTGGCTGGAGACCAGCAGGGTGGTGCCCGCGTCGGCCAGCGCGTGGAACCGGGCCCACAACTCCACCCGCAGCACCGGGTCCAGGCCCACCGTGGGCTCGTCCAGCACCAGGAGCTCGGGGTCGCCGACCAGCGCGCAGGCCAGGGACACCCGGCCCTGCTGGCCGCCGGACAGGTCGCGGACCAGCTGGCCGGTGGCCTCGGCGAGCCCGACGTCGGTCAGTGCCGCGTCCGCCTCGCGCGCGCCCCGGCCGTACAGGGCGGCGAAGTAGCGGGCGTTCTCGCGGACGGTGAGGTCGGGGTAGACGCTCGGCGCCTGGGTGACGTACCCGACGCGGTGGCGCAGGGTCGCCGAGCCGGCCGGCTCCCCGAGCACGGTGACGCCGCCGGAGCGGACCTGCTGCACGCCGACCACCGCCCGCATGAGGGTGGACTTCCCGCTGCCGCTGGGCCCGAGCAGCCCGGTGACCTGCCCGTGCGGTACTCCGAAGGACAGGTCGGTCAGCACCGGGCGGGAGCCGCGGTGGACGACGAGGTCGGTGACTGTGACGGCGTCGGTCACGGGGGCCTCCCGGGGAGAGAACTCAACGCCCGATGAACTCAACGCTAGATGAGTTGCGCTCGGCCCGTCAACGGCCGCCGACGCCGCCCCGCCCGCGGCTTGCGAGGATCGGGCCGTGGCCGCCCCGATCCCGATCATGGACCCGGGCGACGGGCGGGTGGCCGACTTCCGGGACCTCAAGGCCGGCGACCGCCGGCCGGGCACCGAGCGCGGCACCGGCCCGGTGATCGTCGAGGGCGTGCCGGCGGTCCAGCGGCTGCTCGCCTCGCCGTACCGCGTGCGCGCGGTCCTCGGGGTGCCCGGCCGGGTCGCCGCGCTGGACCTGCCCGAGGGCACCCCGGCGTACGAGGCGGACAAGTGGGTGCTGTCGGAGTTGATCGGTTTCCGGCTGACCCGCGGGGTGCTGGCCTCGGCCGACCGGCGCCCGCCCGCCGACGTCGACGCGCTGCTGACCGGCCCGGATCCGGCCGCGCCACGGCGGCTGGCCGTCCTCGAGGCACTCAACGACGCGGAGAACCTGGGGTCGATCGCCCGCTCCGCGGTGGCGCTGGGCGTGGACGCGCTGCTGCTGGACCCGCGCTGCGCCGACCCCCTGTACCGCCGGTCGGTGCGGGTGTCGATGGGGCACGTGCTGGCGCTGCCGTTCGCCGTCCTGCCGGACTGGCCCGGGGGTCTGGCGCGGCTGCACGACGCCGGCTACCTGACCGTGGCACTCACCCCGGCGCCCGACGCCGTCGACCTCGGGGAGGTCGACCCGCGCGCCGCGCCGCGGACGGCGGTGCTGCTGGGCGCGGAGGGGCCGGGACTCAGCCCGGAGGCGCAGCGGGCCGCGCGGGTGCGGGCGCGGATCCCGATGCGGGCGGGCGTGGACTCGCTCGGGGTGGCCGCCGCGGCGGCGGTCGCCTTCGCGATGCTCCGCTGAGCCGAGGCTGCAGGGGGTCCTCTCTCAGCGGGGCGGCGCGGGCACCGGCCGGCGCTGGAGCAGGACCGGCCCGTCCGCGGTCCAGGCCCACTCCAGGTCCGAGGGGCCGCCGAAGACCTCGTCGCACCGGCGGGCCAGCTCGGCCAGCGCGCCCAGCTGCCCAGGGCCGAGGCACGGGCGGCCGGCCTGCGCCGCCGGGACCTCGACGACCGTGGTGCCACCGCCCGGCTGCGGGACGACGGCGCGGTCCTTGTCGCCCAGCACCTGCTCGAGCAGCCGGCCGTCGGGGCTCAACCGGAACCGGTCGGGGACGACGAGCCCCTCGACCACGGCCGCGCCGAGACCCCAGCCGGCCTCGACGACCAGCTCGTCGGCACCGCTGACCGGGTGCCGGGAGAACAGCGCCCCGGCCACGACCGGCGTCACCAGCCGGTGCAGCACCACTCCGCAGCGCGGTGCCGAGTGGTCGCCCCTCGCCCGGCGGTAGGCGAGCGCCGACGGCGCGCAGGCCGAGGCGGCGACCTGGCGGACCGCCCGGACCACCCCGTCGGGCGGGACGACGTTGAGGACGGTCACGTGCTGCCCGGCGAAGCTGTTCCGCGCGCCGTCCTCGCCCACCACGGAGGAGCGCACCGCGAGCGGCCCGGGCACGTGCCGGGCGGCGGCGCGGACCGCGCCGGCGGCGTCCGCGGCGCACTCGTCGCGGGTGGCGAAGGCGACCAGGTCGGCCGACAGCGCCACCCCGGGCGGCACGGGGAGGCCGGCCCGCGTGGCGGTCCCCAGCGCGGCCGCCTTGCCGCCGTACGCGTGCTCGTCCTCCACGGCGGACAGGGGCAGCCAGCCCGGGGTCACAGGAGCGTGACTGTGCCGGTGGCTCCGTCGACGCGGACCAGCGCGCCGTCGGGGATGCGGGTGGTGGCGTCCTGGCAGCCCACGACCGCGGGCACGCCGAACTCTCGGGCCACGATCGCCGCGTGTGACAGCAGCCCGCCGCGGTCGGTGACGATGGCCCCGAGCCGGGGGAGGGCCAGGTTGAACGCCGGGCCGGTGGTGGGGGTGACGAGGACGTCCCCGGCCCGCACGCGGGAGAGCTCGGAGCTGCCCGTCAGCACGCGGGCGGTGCCCTCGTAGCTGCCCGAGCTCACGCTCAGGCCGGAGACGGTCCGGTCGCCCGGCGGTCGCCCGGCGTCGCGCAGCATCGCGGCGATCGCGAAGCTGACGGCCTCGTGGACGCGGGCCGCCTCGGGCGGGAGCCAGCTCGCGGGCACCGGGCCGCTGGGTGGCGGGCCGAGGACGGCGGGCATGTCGCGGTAGGTCGCCGTCCGCCGCCAGCGGACGCGCTCGGCCACCTCCTCGCGCGTCGGACCCCGGCCCTCCAGGAGGTGCAGCCGCAGCTCGTCCGGTGTGAGGTCGACCGCGTCCTCCGGCTGGTCGAGCGCTCCCCGCCCGTGCAGCCGGTGGCCCGCCTCGAGCACCGCCGCCCGGGTGACGTGGCCGAGCAGCCGATCGGCGTGGACGGTCCGCTCGTCACGGAGCCGGTAGACCAGCCGGGCCTCGGCGAGCAGGTCGTCGAACTGCGCCCGTGCCTCGGCGGGGACCGCGGCCCGCACCCGGGCGGTGACCTCCTCCGCGGCGTCAGCGACCGGCCGCCCCGTCGGTTCGAGCGCCCAGCGCAGCCGGTCGAGCACCAGCTCGGGGGCCTCGAGCGAGCCGGGCTCGGCGACGACGTCCTGGCCGTCGACCGGGAGCGCCGCCAGGGCCCCCAGGTAGGCGGCGGTGCGGGGCCCCACCGGCTCCCGCCAGCCGAGCAGCCGGCTCAGCGTCTCCTCCGCGGGGAGCCACTCGTCCAGGACGGGCGCGACCGCGTCGCCGTCCTGTCGGAGGGCCTCGACGAGCTCGGCCAGCTCGTCCGGGGCGCCCTCCGTCACGGGGCTCGCGCCGGCCAGGCAGCCGAGCACCTCGGCCGGGGACAGGCCCGTCCAGCGCACGGTCTGCACCACGAGGTCCCCGACGGGCAGCAGCGCGGCCGCGTCGAACCGGTGGTGCTGGACGTACGCCTCGGCCAGGGCCTCCGCGCACCGGTCGACGAGGTGGCTCAGCCCCGGGTCGTCCACGGTGCGCACGTTGACCGCGCTGAGCGCACGGTGCAACGCCTGCATCGCCGGCTTCACCGCGGTGTCCCACGCGTCCAGGTCGGCGCGCCATCGGCGCTCGGCGAGGGCCGCCCGCGCGGTCGCCACCCGCTCCTGGACGGCGGGGACCTCCTCCAGCAGCCGGCGGAACCCCTCCTCCGTCGGAGCGCTGCCGCTCCGGACCGGCGTCCCCACCAGGCGCAGCCGGTGGTAGAGGAAGCCGGCGACGACGGCGGCGTCGGTGGCCTCGATCAGGCTGCCGTACCGGGCGTAGCCCTCCCGGAAGCCCTGCATGAACGCCTCCGGGAACACCGCCGCGGTGAAGCGGCACAGCGGTCGGGGGACGTGACTGGGGTCCAGCACCCACGTGCCTGGTCCCGGAGGCCACCACCCGGGGCGCGGGGGCGCCTCGGGTGGGATGGCGGGGTGCTCGGCCAGGACGTCGTCCATCTCGCCTCCGCGATAGGGGTGGCGCGAGACGGTATCGGTACTGCCCGTTCTGTCAACAGGGTCGTGCGGCCGTTTCCGGCGGTCGATCAGCCGCGCAGCGAGAACCGGGCCAGGAGCGCCCGCGCGTCCTCGGCCCGGGCCGGGTTGCACATGACGTCGTAGCGGCCGGCGACGATCGCGCTGGTGCTGGTGAAGTCCCGGCGTCCGCGGGTGGCCGCGTACCCCATGGCGGCGAACAGCAGGCCGAACAGGAGGCCGATGAGCAGGCCGGTCAGCACCGATCCGAACCACTGGCTGCCGTCGCCGGCGAAGATGCCGAGCAGCAGACCCACGAACAGGCCCCACCAGGCGCCCCCGGCCGCGCCGGCGGCGAGGACCCGCCCCCAGGTGAGCCGGCCGGTCACCCGCTCGACCTGCTTGAGGTCCGAGCCGATGATCGTGACGTTCTCGACCGGGAACCGCTCGTCGGACAGGTAGTCGACGGCGGCCTGGGCCTGCTCGTAGCTGTCGTAGGAACCCACCTGGACGCCGCCGAGCGGCATCGACACCGACGCTGACATGAGCACCTCCTACCCGGAGTGCAACGCCGGACACGCCGGGGGCGTTCCGGCCGGCGGGGGGTCAGCGGTGCCGGCGGACCCCGAAGACGATGTCCTCCCAGGCCGGGATGCGGGCCCGCGGGTCCTCGTCCTCGCCGTCGGGGCGGCCCAGGACGACGGTGTCGTGCTCGGCGATGTCGTCGAGATCGGGAGCGGCGTCGGTGCGACGCTCGCCGGGCGCGGCGTCGGGGTGCGGCGCCGGGCGGGCGTCGTCGTCCTCGTCGGCGGCCAGCCGGGACGAGGCGGGCGCGGGCAGGCCGTCGTCGTCGGGCACCACGGCGACCGGCCGGCGGTACACCGGCGCCGGTCGCTCGGTGGGCACGTGCGGGACGACGCGGACCAGGCGGGTGCCCTCGGCGAAGTCGGTGGTCGCGGCGTCGACCGGGGTCACGGTCCGCGCCGGGATGTCGTAGGCCCAGCGGGTGACGCCGGACTTCGCGCCGGCCTGCCAGGCGGCGGTGACCTGCCAGGTGCCGTCGGCGGAGCGGTGCGCGTCCCAGCGGACGGCGTCCAGGTCGGCGCCGAGGAGTCGCAGCCGCTCGGACATGAACTGCTGCAGCGGGGTGGACGGCGGGCCCTCGGACAGCCGCACCCGCGCCTCGCGGGCCTGCTCGGCCACCCGCTCGCGCTCCTGGAGCACGGGGTGGGCGAACCGCATGATCCGCTCGACGCGGATGCCGGAGGCGGCGGCGACCTGCTCGGGCGTCTCGCCGGCGCGGATGCGCGCCTGGATCACCCGCGGGGGGAGCGTGACGCCGATCTCCACGTCGATCTGGCCCAGGCGGCGGGCGTCGCCGCGGGCGGCGGCGCGGACCCGCTCGTCGATGGGCAGCTCGAAGCGCTCGCCCTCCTCGCCGCCCTCCCCCTCCACGGCCAGGACGAGGCTCTGCCCGTCGTCGGAGAGTGCCACGAGGCGCAGCGTGCGCATGGGCGACCTCCTGTGGGGCTGTACGTGTCGGACGGGAACCGGCTCGGGAGAGACAGCCCGGGCGCGAGGCTATCCGCGCGCGGCGGAGCGGCTCGGCAGGTCGCCCGGCGTGGCGCGGAGTGGCCCCAGCGGAGTGCGCCGGCGCAGGAAACCTGCGCCGGTGCACTCCGCTGCGTCACAGCTTCTCGACGACGAAGTCGATGCAGGCGGTCAGCGCGCTGACGTCGTCGGGGTCGACAGCGGGGAACATGCCGACCCGGAGCTGGTTGCGGCCCAGCTTCCGGTACGGCTCGACGTCCAGCACCCCGTGGGCGCGCAGCACCCGGGCCACCTCGGCGGCGTCCACCGCCGCGTCGAGGTCGATCGTCCCGACGACGTAGGACCGCTGGTCGGGGTCGGCGACGAACGGCGTCGCGAACTGCGACTGCTCGGCCCAGCCGTAGAGCCGGGTCGAGGAGTCCTGCGTTCGCGCCACCGCCCCGGACAGGCCGCCGAGGGAGAGCAGCCACCGGATCTGGTCGGCCAGCAGGAACAGCGTCGCCACCGCCGGGGTGTTGTACGTCTGGTCCTTGCCGGAGTTGTCGACGGCGATCGACAGGTCGAGGAAGCCGGGGATCCAGCGGCCCGAGGCCTTGATCTCCGCGACCCGGTCGAGGGCGTCCCGGGACATCAGCGCGATCCACAGCCCGCCGTCGCCGCCGAAGTTCTTCTGCGGCGCGAAGTAGTAGACGTCGGTCTGCGAGACGTCGACCGGCAGGCCCCCCGCGGCGCTGGTGGCGTCGATGAGGACCAGGGCGTCGTCGGCCCCGGCGGGCCGCTGCACCGGCGCCATCACGCCGGTCGACGTCTCGTTGTGCGCCCACGCGTAGACGTCCACGCCGGCTGCGGCCTTCGGCAGGGCCAGCGAGCCGGGGTCGGCGGCGGCGATCACCGGGTCGGCGAGGAACGGTGCCTCGGCCACCGCGGAGGCGAACTTCGCGGAGAACTCACCGTAGGTGCCGTGCGCGCTGCGCTCCCGGATCAGCCCGAGCACCGCGGCGTCCCAGAACGCCGTGGAGCCGCCGTTGCCGAGGACGACCTCGTAGCCCTCGGGCAGGTCGAACAGCTGGGTCAGCCCCTCGCGCACCTGCCGGACCAGGCCCTTGACCGGGGCCTGGCGGTGGGAGGTCCCGAGCAGGGAGGCGCCGCTGCGGGCCAGGGCCTCCAGCGCCTCGGGGCGCACCTTCGACGGGCCGCAGCCGAACCGGCCGTCGGCCGGCAGGAGGTCGGCGGGGATGGTGATGCTCATCCAGGGGAACTGCCTTCTACGTGGGGATGACGGGGGCCTCTGCTTCAGGCCGGCGCGGGCTCGTTGATCTTCTTGGTCGTGATGGTGTCCCAGCCCTCGACCTCGTCGGGCCGGCGGGGGTCGGGACCGATGTAGCGGGCAGACGGGCGCACCAGCCGCCCGGTGTTCTTCTGCTCGAGGATGTGCGCGCACCAGCCGGCGGTCCGGGCACAGGTGAACATCGAGGTGAACATGTGGCTGGGCACCTCGGCGAAGTCGAGGACGATCGCCGCCCAGAACTCCACGTTGGTCTCGATCGGCCGGTCGGGACGACGCTCCCGCAGCTCCTTGAGCGCGGCGTTCTCCAGCGCCAGGGCGGCCTCGAACCGGGGCGCGCCCAGCTCCTCGGCGGCCCGGCGCAGGACGCGGGCGCGCGGGTCCTCGGCGCGGTAGACGCGGTGGCCGAAGCCCATCAGCCGCTCGTGCCTGTCCAGCAGGTCCTTGACGTACGTGTCGGCGTCCCCCGCCTCCTCCACGCCGTCGAGCATGTGCAGCACCCGGGACGGCGCCCCGCCGTGCAGCGGCCCCGACATGGCCCCGATGGCGCCGGAGAGGGCGGCGGCGACGTCGGCCCCGGTGGAGGCGATCACCCGGGCGGTGAAGGTGGAGGCGTTCATGCCGTGCTCGGCGGCCGACGTCCAGTAGGCGTCGACGGCGGCGACGTGGCGGGGGTCGGGCTCGCCGCGCCAGCGGACCATGAACCGCTCGACGATCGTCGCGGCCTCGTCGACGCGCGACTGCGGAACGGCCGGGACGCCGATGCCGCGGGCGGACTGCGCGACGTAGGACAGCGCCATGACCGCGGCCCGGGCCAGCTGGTCGCGGGCCTCCTCGGAGCTGATGTCCAGCAGCGGGCGGTAACCCCAGAACGGGGCCAGCATCGCCAGCGCGGCCTGCACGTCGACCCGCACGTCGCCGCTGTGCACCGGGATGGGGAACGGTTCGGCCGGCGGCAGGCCGGGACCGAACTTCCCGTCGACCAGCAGCGCCCACACGTTGCCGAAGGTGACCTTGCCGACGAGGTCCTCGATGTCGACGCCGCGGTAGCGCAGTGCGCCGCCGTCCTTGTCCGGTTCCGCGATCTCGGTCTCGAAGGCGATGACGCCCTCCAGCCCGGGCGTGAAGTCGTCAGCCATCTCGCATGCCTCTCTGCGCGCGGGACTCGTGCGCGCACGGGTCCGGCGCACGACTGCGACCCGACCCTAGGCCGTGCGGACAGGCCCAGGACAGGTGGGGCGGAGGCGTCTCCGCCGACCCCGGGCGCGCCCCGGGGGCCGGCCCCGGCCGGCTCGCGCCGCCGTCGTCGCCCGGTGACAGCATGGGGCCGTGCCCGACCTCTCCCGCATGCGCAGGGACTACGACCGGCAGGGCCTGCGGGAGGAGGACCTCGCCCCCACCTGGGTCGAGCAGTTCGACCGCTGGTTCGGCGACGCCGTGGCCGCCGGCATCCCGGAGCCCAACGCCGTCGTGGTCGCCACGGCCGACGCCGACGGTGCCCCCGACGCCCGGATCGTCCTGGTCAAGGGCTACGACGAGTACGGCTTCGTGTTCGGCACGAGCTACGCGTCGACCAAGGGAGCGCAGCTGGCGGTCAATCCGCGCGCGGCCCTCGTCTTCCCGTGGCACGCGCTGCAGCGCCAGGTGCGGGTGACCGGCCGGGTGGAGCGGATCGGCGCCGCGGCGTCCGACGACCTGTGGGACCCCCGGCCCCGCGGCGCGCAGCTGGCCGCGGCCGCCTCGGTGCAGTCGACCGTGGTCGACTCCCGCGACGAGCTCGTCGAGCGGCTGCACCGGCTCGACGCACAGTCGCCGGAGGGCCGGCTGCCCCGGCCCGAGGTGTGGGGCGGGTACCGCGTCGTCCCGGAGCGGGTCGAGTTCTGGCAGGGCGGGACGGACCGGCTGCACGACCGTCTGCGGTTCGTGCGGGACGACGAGGAGGGGGGCGGCTGGGTGGTCCAGCGCCTGGCTCCATGAGCAGCCCGGTCGACCCGGTGGAGGGTGGCGGGCCGGTCGAGGAGCCGGTGCCGGTGCAGCCGCGCCGCGCCTGGGCCATCGACACCACGCCGCTGCGCAACCCGCACTACCGGCGGCTGTTCTGGGGTGTCACGGCGACCATGCTCGGACAGCAGATGACGCTGGTCGCCGTTCCGTTCCAGGTGTTCACGCTGACCGGGTCCTCGCTGCTGGTCGGCGTCACGTCGATCGTGGCGCTGGTCCCGCTGATCGTCTTCGGCCTGCTCGGCGGCGCCATCGCCGACTCGATGGACCGCCGCCGCCTCATGCTCGTCACCGGCGTGGGCTCGGCGGTGACCAGCGCGCTGCTGGCCGTCCAGGCGCTGCTGCCCGGCGGCGGCAACCTGTGGCTGCTCTGGGTCCTCACCGCCTGCGTCTCGGGCTTCACCGCGGTCAACCAGCCGGCCCGCAGCGCGGTCATCCCGGCCCTGGTCGGCGCGCCGGCCGTGCCGGCGGCCAACGCGCTGGCGATGACCGTCCGGCAGGTCGGCGTCATCGTCGGGCCGCTGCTGGCCGGCGTCCTGATCGCCGTCGGGGACCTGTTCATCACCTACACCGTCGACGCGATCGGCTTCGTCGTCGCCGTGCTGCTGCTGCGCGGGCTGCCGTCGCTGCCCCCGGGCCGGGAGGCCGGTCCGCTGCGGCTGGGAGCGGCGATCCGCGGGGTGGGGGAGGGCTTCGTCTTCCTCCGCACCCAGCCGGTGCTGCTCATGACCTTCGTCGTCGACATCGTCGCGATGTGCTTCGCCTGGCCGCAGGCGGTGTTCCCGGAGCTGTCCGAGGGCCGGTACGCCGACTCGCCCAACAGCCTGGGATGGCTCTACGCCGGGGTCTCCATCGGTGCGCTGCTCATGGGGCTGACCTCGGGCTGGGTGTCGCGGGTCGACCGGCAGGGCGCCGTCGTGCTGGTCGCGATCGCGGTCTGGGGCGTGGCGATCATCGGCTTCGGCCTGGCGCCCTCGCTGTGGCTGGCCGTCCTCTGCCTGGCGGTCGCCGGCGCGGGGGACATGGTCTCCGCCGTCCTGCGCTCCTCGATGCTGCAGCTGGCCGCGCCCGAGCACATGCGCGGCCGCATGCAGGGCGTGTTCATCGTCGTCGTCACGGGCGGTCCGCGGCTGGGCGACCTGCGGGCCGGGGCGATCGCCAGCGCCGCGTCGGTGAGCGCGGCGATGGTCTCCGGCGGCATCGTGGTCGTCGTCGTGATGGCGGTCATCGCGCTGGCCGTGCCGTCGTTCTGGGCGTTCCGGGCGTCGCGGACCGGCTACGCCACCACGCCGGCAGGGTCCCGGCCGGCCTCGCCCGCCCCCGAGAGTGGCGAGGACCGGCCGGGTCCCACCACTTCATGACCGGACCGAGTCGTTCCGCATGTCGAACGCTCAGGCGAGGGCGTGGGCGACCACCCGCAGGTCGGCGACGAGCGCGTCGTAGGCGGCGTCGCGCGCCTCGTCCGGCGTCCGCAGGATCGCCGAGGGGTGCATCGTCGCCAGCATCCAGGTCTGGTGCGGCGCGTCCTCCTCGTCGTCGGCCGGCTCCCCGGTCGCGCCCGGCGCCGTCCAGGGGAGGAGCTGGCCGCGGTCCTTGGTGATGCGGAAGGACGGCGCGATGAGCGCCTTGGCCGCGGTCGCGCCGAGGCAGACCACCACCTCGGGCTGCAGGACGGCGAACTCCGCCTCCAGCCACGGCCGGCAGGCGCGCAGGTGCTCGGGCCCGGGCGTCTGGTGGATCCGCCGCTTGCCCTTCTGCGTGAACCGGAAGTGCTTGACCGCGTTGGTGACGTAGGCGTCGCGCCGGTCGATGCCGGCGTCGGTCAGCGCCTTGTCCAGCAGCCGGCCGGCCGGGCCGACGAACGGCTCGCCCGTGCGGTCCTCCTGGTCGCCGGGCTGCTCCCCGACGAGGACGATCCGCGCGGTCTCCGGCCCCTCGCCGAACACCGTCTGGGTGGTGCCCTCCCACAGCTCGCAGGCCGTGCACCCGGCGGCGGCCGTGCGCAGCCCGTCCAGTCCCACCCCGGTCGGGGGCTGCGCCGGGACGTTCTCCTGGCTCATGGCCCGATCAGACCGCAGATGCGCGCCGGCCGCAGCGCCGGCGGGCACACTGTGCCGGCCCTGCCCCGTCCGCGAGGAGAGTCTGCGTCGTGTCGTCCGTCCACCTGATCGGCGGCGGCTGGGGCCCCTCCGCTGCCGCGGCCCTGTACGGGCCGTTCCTCGAGGCCGCGGGCGCGGCGCCGACCGTGGCCACCGTCGTCCTCGACGAGGGCGACGGCGCGGAGCAGTTCGGCCGCTGGGCCGGCGTCCTACGCCGGACGGCGCCGTGCGACCCGGTGCCGGTCTTGGTGCGCCTCGGGAGCCGGCTGGAGCCCACCGCGCTGGGCGACGCCGACGCGCTGCTCGTCTGCGGTGGCCTGACCCCGGCCTACGCCGACGCGCTCGCCCCGGCAGCGGCCGGCGTCCGGGACTGGCTGGCCGCCGGGGACCGTCCCTACGCCGGCTTCTCCGCCGGCGCCGCCGTGGCGTCCGGCCGGGCGCTGGTCGGCGGCTGGCGGTCCTCCGGGGTGCCGGTGTGCCCCGAGGACTCGGCCGAGGACCTCGACGAGGTCACGGTCGTGGCCGGCCTCGGGCTGGTGCCCTGGACGGTGGACGTGCACTGCGCCCAGTGGGGGACGCTCCCGCGGTTGGTGACCGCCCTGGCCGGGGTCGCGGACGGGCAGGGCCTGGCGCTCGACGAGGACACCGCCGTCCACCTGACCGGCGACGGCGCCCGGGTGGCCGGGCACGGCACCGCCTGGCGGGTCCGCGGCGACGGCGCGGGCGCCACGGTGACGGCCCTGCGCGCCGGCGCCCGGCTGGCCTGACGGCGCGCCGTCCTCGGGACCGCTCCGGGGGCCGACCGCAGCCCACCGATACGGTCGGGGCGCGGAACGGATGGAGGAACGGTGCTGGAGTTCGAGGGGCTGTACAAGACCTACGGGTCGAACCGGGTGCTCGAGGGGGTGTCCTTCTCGGTCGCGCCGGGGTCGATGTTCGGCTTCTGCGGCGCCAACGGGGCCGGCAAGACGACGACCATGCGGATCGCGATGGGCCTGGCCCGCGCCGACGCCGGCGAGGTCCGCTGGCAGGGGCGGCCGCTGGACCAGGAGGTGCGGCGGCGGATCGGCTACATGCCGGAGGAGCGCGGCCTCTACCCGAAGATGAAGGTCCGCGAGCAGCTCACCTACTTCGCCCGGCTGCACGGCCTCGACCCCGCCCCGGCCGCCCAGGCCGCCGACCACTGGGCCGAGCGGCTCGGCCTCGGCGCCCGCCGCGGCGACCCGGTGGAGAAGCTGTCGCTGGGCAACCAGCAGCGGGTCCAGCTCGCCGCCGCCCTGGTCAGCCGGCCCGAGGTGCTGATCCTCGACGAGCCGTTCTCCGGCCTGGACCCGGTCGGCGTCGACTCGCTGGCCGAGGCGCTGCTGGAGCAGGTGCGCGGCGGGGTCCCCGTCGTGTTCTCCAGCCACCAGCTCGACCTGGTCGAGCGGCTGTGCGACTCGGTCGGCATCCTGGCCCGCGGCCGGATGGTGGCCACCGGCCCGGTCGTCGAGCTGCGGCGGCGCGAGGCCGGCCGGCTGCTGCGGGTCGTCGTCCCCGACGCGCCGCAGGGCTGGGCCGCCGGGCTCCCCGGCGTGCGGGTCGTCTCCCAGCAGGCGGGGGACACCCTGCTCGAGCTGGACCCGACCACCGACGACCAGGGGGTGCTGGCCGCGGCGCTGCGGACCGGCCGGGTCACCCACTTCGCGTGGCGCGAGCCGACGCTGGTCGAGCTCTTCCGGGAGGCCGTGGCCGAGCCCGCTGCCCAGGGCGAGCAGGTGGCGGCATGAGCGAGCCGCGCACGCCGAGTGCGGCGGCCCTGGTCCGGCTGGTCGCCGGCCGGGAGATCTCCAGCCGCATCCGCGACAAGAACTTCATCATCAGCTCGATCGTCATCGTCCTGCTGCTGGTGGGCGTCATGGCCTTCCAGGTCGCCGTGAACTCCGGCGGCAACGAGGGACGGCTGGGCATCGTCGGCGACGCGGGTCAGCTGGGTCCGGCGATCCAGGCGCAGGGTGAGACCGTCGGCGTCGACGTCGAGATCGTCGAGTACGCCGACGAGGCCGCCGCCCGCGCCGCGGTCGAGGACGAGGAGGTCGACGGCGCGCTGGTCGAGGGCGCGGGACCCAACCCCGAGCTGCTCGTGGGGGAGCGGGACGCGACGATGGAGGCCGTCGTCAGCGGCGCGGTCACCGGGGCGGCGATCTCCGACCGGCTGCTCGAGGCCGGGGTCGACCTGCAGACCCTGCCCCAGGTCGCGGTGACCCCGCTGGGCGACGCCGAGGACGACGGCCAGCGGGTGATCGTGGCGATCATCGGCGTCGCCGTCCTGTACAGCCTGCTGATCCTCTTCGCCCAGTTCGTGGCGCAGGGCGTGGTGGAGGAGAAGAGCAGTCGCGTCGTCGAGCTGCTGCTGGCCACCATGCGCCCCTGGCAGCTGCTGGCGGGCAAGATCCTCGGCCTCGGTGTGCTGGGCCTGGGCCAGATCGTGGTGATCGGCATCGTGGGGGTGAGCGCGGCCCTGGCCTTCGACGTCGTCTCGGTGCCCGGCGAGCTGATCAGCACCGTGCTCACCGTCGTGGCCTGGTTCGTGCTCGGCTACGCCTTCTACGCCTCGGTGTTCGCCGTCGCCGCCTCCCTGGTCAGCCGGCAGGAGGACCTCGGCAGCGTGCTGACGCCGACGACGATCCTGCTGGTCGTCGGCTTCATCGTCGCCATCCAGGCCGCCGGGGACCCGACCGGCACGCTGGCCACGGTCACCTCCTACGTGCCCGGCCTGTCCCCGCTGGTGATGCCGGTGCGGCAGGCGACGGGGGAGGTCGCGCTGTGGGAGGTGGCGCTGGCCGTCGTCCTCATGCTCGTGGCGATCGCGCTCATCGTGCGGCTCGGCGGGCGGGTGTACGCCGGCGCGCTGCTGCGCACCAGCGGGAAGACGAAGATCCGCGAGGCGCTGCGGGCCGGCAGCGCCTGAGGGCGGACGGGGCCGGCGGCGCGGGTTGCCGCCCGCCGGCCCCGGGTAGCGCGGCGGCATGGCGATGCAGCTGGGCTACACGATGATGACCGAGCAGGCCGGGCCCAAGGACCTCGTCAGCCACGTGGTCGGCGCCGAGGAGGTCGGCTTCGACTTCGCGGTCAGCAGCGACCACTACTTCCCGTGGCTGGACGAGATGGGTCACGCGCCGCACGCGTGGACGGTGCTGGGTGCCGCCGCGCAGGCCACCAGCCGCATCCCGCTGATGACCTACGTGACCTGCCCGAGCTTCCGGTACCACCCGGCGGTCGTGGCGCAGAAGGCCGCGACGCTGCAGTTGCTCGCCGACGGCCGGTTCACCCTCGGCCTGGGCGCCGGCGAGAACCTCAACGAGCACGTCGTCGGTGCGGGGTGGCCGCCGGCCGACGTCCGCCAGGAGATGCTGGTCGAGGCGATCCAGATCATCAGCGACCTGTTCGACGGCGGGTACACCAACGTCCGCGGCGAGCACTTCGACGTCGAGTCGGCCAAGCTGTTCGACCTCCCCGAGCAGCGGGTGCCGATCGGCGTCGCCGTCTCGGGGCCGCAGTCCTGCCGGATCGCCGGCGAGCTCGCCGACGCGATGATCGCCGTCGAGCCCAACGCCGAGCTGGGGGAGCAGTTCGACGCCGCGGGCGGGGCGGGCAAGCCCCGGATCGGGCAGATGCCGATCTGCTTCGACACCGACCGGGCGGCGGCGGTGACCCGCGCGCACACGCTGTTCCGCTGGTTCGGGCTGGGCTGGAAGGTCAACGCCGAGCTGCCGGGCACGCAGGCCTTCGACTCGGCCAGCCAGTTCGTCCGGGAGGAGGACGTCGCCGCGAGCATCCCGTGCGGTGACGACGTCGCGGCGGTGATCGAGGGGGCGCGGGCCTACGCCGAGGCCGGCTTCACGCACCTCGCGCTCGTGCAGATCGGCGGAGAGCACCAGGCGCCGTTCCTGGAGTGGACGCAGCGGACGCTGCTGCCGGCCTGGCGGGAGGCCTTCGGGGGGTGAGCCGGGGCACCGCCTCCTCGGGGTGAGACGCCACTCCCGGGGGACGACGCCGACCACCGGCCGCCCCGATGATCACCGGCATGGGGAAGGACCTGGACGGGCGCCTCCGGCGGCTGCACGCCTGCCGGGACGCCGACGTGATCATCGAGCTGGGCTGCGACCTGGCCGACGCCGGACGCGACCGGGACGCCGAACGCTGCTTCCGCCGCGCCGCCGAGCTGGGGGCGGCGCTGGGCTGGTTCAACCTGGGCAACAGCCTCGCCGCCCGCGGGCGGGTCGAGGAGGCTGCCGACGCCTACGAGCAGGCGCTCGCCGGCGGGGAGGCCGACGCGTGGGTCAACCTCGGCCTGGTGCTCGAGGAGCTCGGGGACCTCGCGGGCGCGATGCGCGCCTACGAGGGGGCCGGCCGGGCCGGCGACAGCCAGGGCGGGCTGCAGCTGGCCTTCCTCCTGCGCGAGCAGGGGGAGTCGGAGGAGGCGCTGGCGGTGGCCGAGCAGGTGGCGGCGACGGGGGACGCGGGTGCGGCCGCCGTGGTCGCGAGCTGGCAGTGGGCGGCCACCGGCGACGTCGCCCTGGAGGGCGAGCTGCGGATGGGCGCCGGCCGGTTCGCCGGCGCCCGCACCGCGCTCGCCGCACTGCTCCGGGCGACCGACCGGCTCGCCGAGGCGCGGTTCACCCTGGAGCGGGGCGCCAAGCTCGGCGAGACCCCGGCGTGGCTGCCGCTGGGCAACCTCTACGTCGAGGACCTGCGCGACCTGGAGGCGGCCGAGGAGGCCTACCGCGCCGGCATCGCCGCCGGTGACCCGTACTGCCACCACAACCTCGCGGTGCTGCTGGCCGAGCGGGGCGACCTGGACGGCGCGCTGGAGCACTTTCGGCTCGGGGCGGCCGACGGCGACGACCTGGCGGCGCAGGCGCTGCGGGAGCTCGAGGGCTGACGGCGCTCACACGACTTGGCGCAGGGCACCGAGCGGGCCGCGGTAGGGGAACGCCGCCGGGCCGGTGACGCCCGGGCGCGCGGTGAACAGCCGGCCGGCGTCCGGCTGGGCGGCCCGAGCGGCGTCGTCCAAGCCCTCGGTGGAGGTGCTGATCACCAGCAGGTCCCGGCCGGGCCCGGCGAACGCGCAGCTGGACGTCTGGGCGACGGGGACGTCGACGACCGCCAGCAGGTCGCCGTCCGGGGACCAGCGCCGCACCTGGCCGCCGCCCCAGAGCGCGGTCCACAGGCAGCCCTGGTCGTCGACGGTCAGGCCGTCGGCGACGCCGTCGGTCCCGTCGAACTCCAGCAGCACGCGGCCGCGGGAGAAGGTGCCGGCGGCCGGGTCGTAGTCGAAGGCGTGCACCACCCCGGGCCCGGAGTCGGCGAGGTAGACGGTGCGGTCGTCCGGTGACCAGCCGATGCCGTTGGAGACGGACAGCCCCTCGAGCACCGTGGTGACCGTGCCGTCGACGTCGAGGCGGTAGAGGGTCCCGCCGCCGGGCCGCTGGTCGAAGGCCATCGTCCCGGCGAAGAACCGCCCGGCGCGGTCGCACCCGGCGTCGTTCATGCGGGTGCCGCCGCTGTCCTCGGTGCCGCCCTCGCCGGCGAGCGTGGCGAGGACCCGCGCCGTCCCGTCCTCGGCCAGGTGCGTGAACCCGCCGCCGGCGGCCAGCAGCCAGCCTCCCGCGGAGGCGGGGACGACGGCGCCGACGGTGTCCCCGCCGTGGTCGGACGCCGTCTCGGTGAGGGTGCCGTCGGCGGCGACCGTCGCCCGCCGCACGAGCCCGCCGGCGATGTCCACCCACAGCAGCTCGCCGCGGTCGGCGTCCCACGTCGGGCCCTCGCCGTGCTGCGCGGGACCGAGGGCGGCGGCGGCGGCGCGCAGGCGTTCCACGAGGGCATTCTCCGGTCCCCGCACCCCTCGCGCCCGGTGACGGATGGCGTCAGAGATGCCGGTGTGACGGGTGGGGGAGATCACCGGCCCGCTTCCGACGAATCGATACGAGCCTTGGCAGTTTTTGTCGGGTTGAGGCCCTGAGAACTCGCTGTGAGTGCAGGTATGAATACCCCCAGTACCGATGCCGGGCGCCAGTTCGGCACTTGACGGGGAGAGGACCACTTGTGAAGACAACTTCTGACGGACGGCGTGGGGTCGCCTGGACCCTGGCTGCAGGGGCGACCGGGCTCTCGATCGCGATGGGCGGGACCCTGCTGCTCCCCGGTGTCGCCGGGGCGGAGACCTCCACCTGGGTCGCTCCGGTGATCGACAGCGACAAGACGGACACGTGCGAGGGAACTGTCGCCCTCACCTTCAGCAAGGCCACCTACACCGGTGACGCCACGGGCGAGATCACGTACTGGGTGAAGGCCGTTGCGGCCCAGGGCGACGGCCCCGGAAACCCGGGTGATGGTTCGGCCGGCACGGGTGAGGGCTCGACCGGCACCGGCGAGGGCTCGACCGGCACCGGCGAGGGCTCGACCGGCACCGGCGAGGGCTCGACCGGCACCGGCGAGGGCTCCACGGGCACCGGCGAGGGCTCCACGGGCACCGGCGAGGGCTCGACCGGCACCGGCGAGGGCTCGACCGGCACCGGCGAGGGCTCGACCGGCACCGGCGAGGGCTCCACGGGCACCGGCGAGGGCTCCACGGGCACCGGCGAGGGCTCCACGGGCACCGGCGAGGGCTCCACGGGCACCGGCGAGGTGCCGCTCATCGAGGGGGACCAGGGCTCCGGGACCCCCGTTGGCGACATCGAGCTGACCACGGACGGCTACTACCAGTTGACGGTGGTGCAGGTCGGTGACGTCCTCACTGCGAAGCCGGGAGACTACAACCCCGGTGACTGGTACGACTTCACCATTCAGGCCCGCGTGGGCGACGACCACAGCGCGGCCAGTGCACCGGAGGAAGTGCAGATCTCGGCTGACGAGTGCGCGCCCGTCGAGAACGGCACCGGCGAGAACGGCACCGGCGAGAACGGCACCGGCGAGAACGGCACCGGCGAGAACGGCACCGGAACCACGCCGGAGAAGGAGATCGTGCCCGTGCCCGTGCCGGTGACCGAGGTGCCGGCGACGCCGGGTACGCCGCAGGTGCCGGCCAAGGCGGTCGTCCCGACCACGGCCCCCAGCACGCCGTTCACGCTGACCACGGACAAGGGCAAGATCACCGAGGCGGCCCCCGGTCAGCAGGTGACCATCATCGGTACGGGCTTCGCGCCCAACAGCACCGTCACGGTGATCATCTACTCGGAGCCGCAGGTCCTCGGCACCGCTCTGACCGACGCCAACGGGAACTTCCAGAAGGCGTTCACCGTCCCGGCCAACCTGCCGGCCGGTCAGCACTCGCTCGTCGCCTCCGGGCTCGACGCGAACGGCCAGCAGCGCTTCATGCGCATGGACGTCACCGTCGCGGCCGCCGGCACGGCGACCGGCGCCAAGTCGGGCGACAACCTCGCCTACACCGGTGCCGAGCCGCTCGTCCCGGCCCTGCTGGGCCTCGGTGCGCTCGCCGTCGGCGTCTCCGGGTGGGCCGCCTGGAACGCCTGGTGCAGGTGAGGCGCCCCGCCGAGGAGTGCCAGGAGGAGCCGCGCGCATGGGCACATCTCGTGGCCCGCTCGACGCTCGTCCGCCACCCGAGCTGCCGATACGCACACCACGAGTGCGTGTTGGCGCCGCGGTGCGGTCGCCCCGATGGGACGAGGACATCTGTGAGTGCGGTTTCTGGTGAGCGGCGCAGCGCCGTCCGGGCCCTGGCCGCGGGTGCGGTCGGGCTCTCGGTGGCCCTCGGCGGGGGCGTGCTGCTCCCCGGCGTGGCGGCGGCCGACGACGGCCGGACGACGACCCACCTGGGCACGTTCCTGCCCGGCGGCGGACCGGAGGACGTCACCGTGGCCCCCGGCGTCTGCGAGCTGGTCTTCGTGCTGGCCGGTGGCGCCGGTGGCGGGTACCTGTCCGCGGGCGGCAACGGTGGCTCGGTCGAGGCGCGCGTCGAGGTGTCGGCCGGCCAGGTCTTCGACGTCCGGGCCGGCGCGCAGGGGGACTTCGGCAACGGCGGGTACGGCGGTGCGGCCTCGGTCGTCTCCCTCGTCACCACGACCGGCTCGGGCACCTCTGCGGTGCGGGAGCTCACCGCGCTCCTCGTCGCCGCGGGTGGTGGCGGCGGCGGCACCGTGCCCGGAGCACTCGGCGGCCACGGCGGCGGCGCGCCCGGCGACCCCGGCGCGGACGAGTCGGCCACGGCCGCGGCCGACGCCGTCGTCGACGGCGTGACGGTCGGGGGCGGTGGACCCGGGACCGCCGGCGCGGGTGGGGCCGCCGGCCAGATGGCGACGGACCACTTCGACGGACACACCGGCGGGCAGTGGCTGGGTGCCGACGCCCCCGAGGGCGCGGGCGCCGGAGGCAACGGGCACGGGGGCGGCGGTTCCGGTGCGAGCGCCTACGACTCCGGCAACGAGGGATACCGCGGTGCGGGCGGTGGCGGCGGCGCCAACTGGATCGCCCAGGACCCGTCGATCTCCGTTGACTGGAACGGCCGGTCGTCCATCGCGACCGCGGACGGCATCGTGGACGTCACGGCGGTCGCCTGCCCGCCGCTCCCCGTGATCGTCACGCCGGCGTCCGCGGAGTCCGACTCCGCCGGCGAGGTCCGCCTGGCGTGGACCGTCCAGACCGGGGACGAGTCGCTCGACCCGGGCTGGGAGGTCAGCTCCGACGGCGGGCAGACCTGGTCGGCGCTGAGCGGCGTGCAGGAGGACCCGGAGACCGGGGAGCTGACGGCCACCCGGGGCGGTCTCGTCGAGGGACACGAGTACGTCTTCCAGGTCCGCGCCGCGAAGGACGGCCGCACCGGACCGGCGAGCCAGGCCTTCGGTGCCGTCACAGTCTCCACGCGCCCCGCGCCCACCCCGGCCACGCCGACGACGCCGACGACGCCGGCTCCGACCGTCCCGCGGGGGCCGCAGGCCCCGGTCGTGCCGCCCACCGTGCCGGACGCGCCGCTGACGCTCACCACCGACAAGGGCCGGATCACCGAGGTGACGCCCGGTGAGGAGCTCGTGGTGGTCGGCACCGGCTTCGCCCCGGGCACCGACGTCAGCGTGATCATCTACTCCGAGCCGCAGGTGCTCGGCACGGTCCGCACCGACGGCAACGGCGCCTTCCGCCTCGAGGTCGAGGTGCCGGCCGATCTCGCCGCCGGCCGGCACTCGCTGATCGCCTCGGGGACGGCGCCCGACGGCACCCAGCGGTTCCTGCGGATGGACGTGACCGTGGACGCCGCTGGTGTCGCCACCGCCACCGACGAGGCCGGCGACCTCGCCTACACCGGCGCCGAGCCGCTCGTCCCGGCGCTGCTGGGCCTCGGTGCGCTCGCCGTCGGCGGGTCGCTCCTGGTCGTGAGCCGGCGTCGCCGGACCGCACAGGACTGATCGACCGCACTCCCTGAACGCCGGTGGCCCCGGCGGCGCGTCTCCCCGGAAGACGCACCGCCGGGGCCGTCGGCGCATCCGCGACGGCCCAGGACACCCGCCCGTCACACGGACCGTCGATACTCACGGGGTGTCGGAAGCCACCGTCGACGTCGCTGACCTGCGCCACCACGGAGCGCCTGAGGGTGGCGGGGACGCCGCCGATGCCCCGCTGCGGGAGGACATCCGGCTCCTGGGCCGGGTGCTGGGCGAGGTGATCGGCGAGCAGTCAGGGGACGACGTCCTGCAACTGGTCGAGTCCACGCGCGTGGAGGCCTTCCGCGTCCGCCGCTCGGAGGTCGACCGCGCCGAGCTCGCCGACCGGCTCGGGGACCTCGACGTCCGCTCGGCCAACCACGTGATCCGGGCTTTCAGCCACTTCTCGGTGCTGGCCAACCTCGCCGAGGACATCCACCACCAGCGGCGCCGCCGCTACCACCGGCGCGAGGGCTCGCCACCGCAGCGCGGCAGCCTGGCCGCCACGTTCCTGCTCCTCGACGCCGAGCGGCTCGACCCCGACGTCGTCGCCCGGGAGCTCAGCGGGGCGCTCGTGTGCCCCGTCGTCACCGCGCACCCCACGGAGGTCCGGCGCCGGACGGTCTCCCGCGTGCAGCGTCAGGTCACCGAGCTGATCCGCCGCCGCGACCGGTCCGCGCCCGGCGAGGTGGACGAGGCCGAGTGGGCGGCCGAGCTGCACCGGGCGGTACTCACCCTGTGGCAGACCGCGCTGCTGCGGCTGTCCCGGCTGCGGCTGGCCGACGAGATCGACGAGGCGCTGCGCTACTACGAGCTGTCCCTGTTCGAGGTGGTCCCGGCGATCAACGCCGAGGTGCGCCGGGCGCTGCGGGAGCGCTGGCCGCACGCCGGGCTGCTGCCGCGGCCCATGCTGCTGCCCGGCTCGTGGATCGGCGGCGACCGTGACGGCAACCCGTTCGTCACCGCCGACGCCGTCCGCCGGGCCAGCACCCGGCAGGCCGAGACGGCGCTGGCCCACCACCTGGGCGAGCTGCTCGCGCTGCACGACGAGCTGTCGATCTCCGAGCGCCTGATCACGCCCACGCCGGAGATGGCGCACCTGGCCGAGATCTCCCGCGACGACTCGCCGTTCCGCGCCGACGAGCCCTACCGCCGCGCGCTGTACGGCATGCACGCGCGGTTGGCCGCGACCGCGAAGCGGGTCCTCGGATCGGTCCCCGGGCGGCCGCCGCACCACGAGCTCGAGCCCTACGACAGCCCCGACGAGCTGCTGGCCGACCTCGCCACCGTCGACACCTCCCTGCGCCGGCACGGCGCCGGCGCGCTGGCCGACGACCGACTGGCGCGGCTGCGGGAGTCCGTGGAGGTGTTCGGCTTCCACCTCGCCGGGCTGGACATGCGGCAGAACTCCGCCGTCCACGAGGAGGTCCTCGGCGAGCTGCTGGCGTGGGCCGGCGTCTGCCCCGACTACGCCGCCCTCGGCGAGGACGAGCGGGTGGCCCTGCTGGTCGGAGAGCTGCGGATGCGCCGCCCGCTGGTCCGGCCCGGTGCGCAGCTGTCCGAGCTGGCGCGCGGCGAGCTCGACCTGCTGGAGGCCGCCGCCGACCAGGTGGCGCTGCTGGGGCCGCGGGCGATCCCCAACTACGTCATCAGCATGTGCGAGTCGGTCAGCGACGTCCTCGAGGTCGCCGTCCTGCTCAAGGAGGTGGGCCTGCTCGACCCCGACGGCGAGGACGGCCCCAGCTGCCCGGTCGGCATCTCGCCGCTGTTCGAGACCATCGGCGACCTCCACCGCGCCGCGGACACGATGACCGCCGTCCTCGGCCAGCCGCTCTACCGCGCGCTGCTGGCGAACCGGGGGGACGTGCAGGAGGTCATGCTCGGCTACTCCGACAGCAACAAGGACGGCGGCTACCTGGCCGCCAACTGGGCGCTGTACCGGGCCGAGCTGGCCCTCGTCGAGGTGGCCCGCCGCGAGGGCATCCGGCTGCGGCTGTTCCACGGCCGCGGCGGCACGGTCGGCCGCGGAGGCGGCCCCAGCTACGACGCGATCCGCGCCCAGCCGCCCGGCGCGGTCGCGGGCGCGCTGCGGATCACCGAGCAGGGCGAGGTCATCGCCGCCAAGTACGCCGACCCCGACCTCGCCCGGCGCAACCTGGAGGCGATCGTCGCGGCCACCCTCGAGGCGACGCTGCTCGACGTCGAGGGCCTGGGCGAGGACGCCGAACCGGCCTACGAGCTGCTCGACGACCTCGCCGCCCGCGCGCAGCAGGCCTACCGGGCCCTGGTGCACGAGACCCCGGGCTTCGTCGACTGGTTCCGCGCGGCGACGCCGATCGGCGAGCTCGCCGAGCTGAACATCGGCAGCCGCCCGCCGTCGCGCAAGGCCGGGACCTCGATCGCCGACCTGCGGGCCATCCCGTGGGTGTTCAGCTGGTCGCAGGCCCGGATCATGCTGCCCGGCTGGTACGGCACCGGCACCGCGCTGGAGAGCTGGGTGGCCGGCGACGACGCGCGGCTCCACCGGCTGCGGGAGCTGCACCAGCGCTGGCCGTTCCTGCGCACGGTGCTGTCCAACATGGGCATGGTGCTGGCCAAGACCGACCTGGGCCTGGCCGCCCGCTACGCCGAGCTGGTGCCCGACGAGGAGCTGCGGCACCGGGTGTTCGACCAGATCACCGCCGAGCACGAGCGCACCTGCCGGATGCTCCTCGCGGTCACCGGCGACGACGGCCTGCTCGCCGACAACCCGTCGCTGGCCCGGTCGATCCGCAACCGGTTCCCCTACCTCGAGCCGCTGCACCACCTGCAGGTCGAGATGCTGCGCCGGCGCCGCGGCGGGGACGACGACGAGCTGGTCCGCCGCAACATCCAGCTGACCATCAACGGCATCGCGACGGCGCTGCGCAACAGTGGCTGATCAGCCGACGCCGGACGGCGGGCGGTACCGGCGGAGCAGCACCTCGGCGACCCAGGCGAGGACGCCGGCCGTGAACGCGCCGACGAGCACGACCGCCCACGGCGACAGGACGTCGGACGACAGGACGTCGGACCCGGCGACCGCCGCGTGTCCCACGAGGGCGTACACGCCCGCGAGGAAGAGGAGCGTCGCAGTGCCGACGTGCAACAGGTCGTCGGCCATCCGCCGGCGCAGCTCGGGCTCGCGCTCCGGGGTCTTCCAGTACCCGGGGTGCGGGACGTCGAGGTGCGCCAGGGAGATCCGGCCCACCCCTCGGCTCACGCCGCCAGCCTGCCGGCCCGCCCGCGGTGGACGGTGGTGAGCCCCGCGGTCGTGGACGCGGTGGTGGCGGCCGGCCCCCGGCTGGTGGCGGCCGCCGCCGCGCTCGGCCTGGCGCCGGCCGCGCTGGCCCCCGCCGTCAGCGACCCCGCCTACCGCGTCCTCGCCGGCAGCGACGGCGCGGCGGTGCTGTTGCGCCGGCAGTGGACGGTGGAGGGGACCCCGGAGGCCGTGGTGCTGGCCTCGGCCGGCCTCTCGCCCGACGCCCCGGCGGTGCTCGACACCGCGGCCGGCTGGGGGTGCGAGCGGGTGCGGGACCGGCCCGGCGGCCGCGGTGTCGTCGCCGTTCCGGAGCCACCGGTCACCGCACCCCTGGCCGAGCGGTTCCGGCACCTGGCGGCGCTGGCCGCCACCCGCGTCGAGACCGCCGTCGCCCTGGCCCGCGGCGCGGGGGAGGACCGCGTCAAGGGCGACGGCAGCCCCTCGCTGGCCGCCGACGAGGCCGCGCACGTGGCCGCCGTCGGCGTGCTCGGTGCGCTCGGGGTGCCGCTGCTCAGCGAGGAGCGGCCGGACCACCCGGTCGACCCCGCCGCGCCGTGGGTGGTGCTCGACCCGCTGGACGGCACCGGCAACTTCCGGGCCGGCCTGCCGCCGTGGGCCTTCTCCGCGGGGCTGGTGCAGGACGGCTGCCCGGTGGCCGGGGTCGTGGTCGACCTGTCGTCGGGCCGGCGCTGGTCGGGGGCCGTGGGTGCCGGTGTGGTCCGCGACGGGGTGCCGATCGCGCCGCGGGCGGGCGGAACGGTCGTCGTCCCCAGTGCTCCGCCCGGGTCGGCGGTCGCCGTTCCGGCCGGCGCCCGGCGGGTGCGGGTCACCGGCTGCACCGCCGTCGAGCTGTGCCTGGTCGCCGACGGGTCGGCCGGGGCGTGGCACGACTTGGACCGCAGCGGCACGCACGTGCACGACGTCGCCGGCGCGCTGGCCGTGCTCGCCGCCGCCGGGGGTGTGGCTCTGACCGCCGACGGCGAGCCGGTGCGGCTGCGGCCGGACACCGACACGCTGATCCGGTTCGTCGCCGCCGGCAGCGAGGCGGCCGCCCGGGAACTGCTGGGGTTCTTCGCACCGGCACCCGAGTCGTCCGGGGGCTGACGCCCGGGACCCCACCGAGGGGCGTCGGCGTTCCCGCGGGAACGCCCGGCAACCGCGGGCTGACCCGGCTCAGCGGGCCCGCGCGGCCGCCTCCCGCACCGCCGCCAGCAGCGACTCCCACTCGTGCAGCGTGGTGCGGGCGCGGCCGCGGGTGGCACCCAGCGCGACCTCCGCGGCGTCGATCGCCCGCCAGTCGTCCAGCAGCACCGGGTCCGTGCCGCGGGTGCGCAGCTCGGACACCAGGTCGTCGACCCCGCCGCCGCCCGGGCAGACCACTCCGGCGGCGACGTCGTCCAGCAGCGCGGCGACGGTCTCGCGGGCGTCGTGCTTGTTGGTGCCGACCACCCCGCTGGGGCCGCGCTTGATCCAGCCGGCGACGTACTCGCCGGGCGAGGTCCGCCCGTCGCGCAGGACCCGGCCGGCCTCGTTGGGCACCGTGCCGCGGCGTTCGTCCAGCGGCAGCTCCGGCAGCCCAGTGCCCCGGTAGCCGACCGAGCGCACCACCAGGTCGGCCGGCAGGAGGTCCACCTCGCCGGTGCCCGAGGCCCGGCCCTCCTCGTCGACGACGGTGCGCTCCACCTCGACGGCGGTCACCCGGTCCTCGCCGAGCAGCCGCACCGGCCGGGCGTGGAACCGCAGCCGCAGCGGCGTGCGCCCGGGCTCGAGGGTGTGCTGCGCCCACTCGCGGAGGACCGCGAGGTTGCGCGCGACGTGCCGCTCCTCGGCGGCTTGCTCCTCGGCGGCGGTGGCCGGCTCCAGGTCGGCCGGGTCCACCAGGACGGTGGCCTGGGCCAGCTCGTCCAGCTCGCGCAGCTCCTGCGTGGTGAACGTGGCGTGCACCGGCCCCCGGCGGCCGAGGATGGTGACCTCCTGCACGGGGGCAGCCGCGAGCGTGTCCAGCACGTGCTGGGGCATGTCGGTCGGCTCCAGCTCGGCGGGCGTGCGGGCCAGCACGCGGGCCACGTCGAGCGCCACGTTGCCCACCCCGACCACGACGACCGACCGGGCTCGGGCCAGCGCCGCCTCGACCTTGGCGCGGTCGGCGTCCGGGTGGCCGGTGTACCAGGAGACCAGCTCGGTGGCCGCGAGGCTGCCGGGGAGCTCCTCGCCCGGGATGGCCAGCTGGCGGTCCAGCGCCGCGCCGTAGGTGTAGACGACGGCGTCGACGGCGCGCAGCAGGTCGGTGCTGGAGATGTCGCGGCCCACCTCCACGTTGCCGACGAACCGCACCAGCGGGTGGTCCAGGGCCCGGTGCAGGGTGTCGCGGATGGCGCGCATCTTCGGGTGGTCGGGGGCGATGCCGTGCCGGACCAGCCCGAACGGCGTGGGCAGCCGGTCGATGAGGTCCACGGCCACGGGGACGGCGTCCTGCCGGCTCAGCGCCTCCGCGGCGTAGATCCCGGCCGGGCCGGCGCCGACGACGGCCACCCGCAGGGGCGGCAGGGGAGACGGGGGACCGGGGTCTACGTCGACCGACACGACAGGCATCCTGACCCGCCCGGGTGGGAATGCACCAGGCATCCGCCGCCCGTCCCCGCCCGAGGAGCAGCCCGTGCCCGTCGTCGTCGTCGCCACCATCAGCCCCCTGCCCGAGCACCGCGAGGCCGTCCGGGAGGCGGTGCTGACCGCGATCCCGCAGGTGCACGAGGAGGCGGGCTGCCAGCGCTACGCGCTGCACGAGGGGCAGGACGCGCGGCTGGTCATGATCGAGCAGTGGGAGAGCCCCGAGGCCCTCGCCGCCCACGGCAAGGGGCCGGCGCTCACCGAGCTGAGCCGGGCGCTCGAGGGCAAGCTCGCCGGCCGGTCGGACCTGCAGGTGCTGACCGCCGTCCCGGCCGGGGACGACGCCAAGGGCGCGATCTAGTCGCAGACGTGGTTGTGGTCCAAGCCCCGGTCGACGTACTGGGTGAGGACCACCTCGCCGCCGTCCACCAGCGGACTCCGGCGGCAGGTCGCCCGCGCGCCGGTCTCGTCGTCCGCGCCGGCCAGCCAGCTGTCGAGGTCGTACAGGACGCTGGTCCGCGGGACGTCGCCGACGATCCGGCGCCACTGTTGTCCGGTCGAGTACAGCCCCACCTCGGCTCCCCGGCCGGTCAGGTAGTCGGTCATGCCCTCCAGCACCGCGCGGTTGCGGTCCTGGGCGACGGGGGAGCCGTACTGCCAGGTGTTCATGGTCTCGACGTCGAGCCACCAGCGGTGCGCCGCCGGGTCGGGGTCGACGCCGGCCTGCTCGGCGGCCGGGCCGAAGAACGCCTCGACGTCGAGGTAGGCCCGCAGCCAGCCGTACCGCCACGAGCAGGCGGCGCTGTTGTCCCCGTCGCAGTGGCCGTGGGGGCTGTCCCCGGCCAGCGGCCAGGTGTGCACCAGGTCGAGCAGCTGGCCGGGGTTGGCGGTGTTCACGTAGAGCTGCAGCCCCGGTTGGCCGCGGCCCTCCCCGGTCGCCTCCTCCGCCCACGCCAGCTGCTCGGCCAGGCAGGGGTTGGCCCGGGTCGGCAGACCGCCGTTGACGCCGACGATGCCGAAGGCCGCGCGCTCGGGCAGGTCGGCGTCGCACTGCGGGTGGGAGACGTCGTAGCCGATGTCGGAGTCCTCGTCCGCGGCGGCCGCGGGGGCGCCGGCCAGCAGGCCGGCGCAGGCGAGCGCGGCGACCACGAGGGTGCGCAGCGATCTCGGCATCCGGCCACGATAACGACGAGGGGAGCCCGGGTCACTCACCCTCGCGGGGCACCCCCCGAGTTGGTCAGACCGCCTGGCAGACCGGGCACCAGTGGAGGTTGCGTCCCACCATCTCCTGGGTCCTGACCTCGGTGCCGCAGACCCGGCACGGCAGCCCGGTGCGCCGGTAGACGTAGTGCGCGTCCTCCCGCACCACCGCGCCGCGCCGGCGAGTGCGGTGCTCGGGGCGGGTGGTCACGATCCGCCCCATCCGCACGCCGGCGCGCAAGAGCACCACCAGGTCGGCCCACATCCGCGCCCACAGGTCGGCGTCGACCTCGCGGCCGGGGCGGAACGGCGAGACCCCGTGCCGGAACAGCAACTCCGCGCGGTAGACGTTGCCGACCCCCGCCAGCACCGACTGGTCCATGAGCAGGGCGCCGATGGCGGTGCGGCTGCCGCCGATGCGCCGGTGCGCCGCGGCCCCGCCCCGCGGCGACCGCAGCGGGTCCGGACCCAGCCGGGCGAGGATGCTCTCGACCTCGGGCTCGGCGAGCACCTCGCACGCGGTCGCGCCGCGCAGGTCGGTCCAGACGCCGCCGCCGTCCAGGCCCGCGCCGAGCCAGCGCATCCGCAGGGCGCCGCGCGGCGCGGGCGGGACGCCGGTCCCCGAGGTGTAGGTGCCGTAGAGCCCGAGGTGCACGTGCAGGGTGTCGGCGCCGAAGCAGGCGAACAGGTGCTTCCCGTAGGAGGTGACCTCGTCGAGGACCCGCCCGTCCAGCAGTGCCGCGCCCGCCGCGAACCGGCCCTGCGGGCTGCTCACGTGCACGGGGCGCCCGGCGAAGGCCAGCGACTGGTCCCGGGCCAGCCGGAACAGGGTGTGGCCCTCAGGCACGGCGCACCCGCTCGTAGCGGTCCAGGGCCACCCGGCGCTCCTCGGCGTGGTCGACGACCGGCAGCGGATAGCCCTCGGGGACGCCGTCCGGGCTGAGCCACGGCTCGTGCACGTACCGGGTCGGGACGTCGCGCAGCTCGGGCACCCACCGCCGGACGTAGGCGCCGTCCGGGTCGAACTGCTTCCCCTGCCGGACGGGGTTGAACACGCGGTAGTAGGGGGAGGCGTCCGTGCCGGTGCCGGCCACCCACTGCCAGCCGTGGTTGTTGCTCGCGAGGTCGCCGTCCACGAGGTGGGCCAGGAAGTGCCGGGCTCCGCGCCACCAGTCGACGTGCAGGTCCTTCACGAGGAACGACGCCACGATCATGCGGACGCGGTTGTGCACCCACGCCTCGCCGCGCAGTTGCCGCATCCCGGCGTCCACGATCGGGTAGCCGGTCCGCCCCTCCGCCCACGCGGCGAACCGCGCGTCGGCGTCCGGGCCGGTGTCGTAGGCCATCGCCCGCATGCGCTCGTCGAACGCCTCCCGGTGGGTCTCGGGGCGGTGCCACAGCACGTCGGCGTAGAACTCCCGCCAGGCCAGCTCGGTCGCGTAGGTCGCGGCCGACTCGCCCTCGACCCCGGCCAGGTCGGCCAGCAGGGTGCGCGGGTGCAGGCAGCCGTACTTGAGGTACGCCGACAGCCGGCTGGTGCCGTCGGTGCCCGGCGTGTTGCGGGTGTCGCGGTAGCCGGTCAGCCCCTCGTCCCGGAAACGCTGCCAGGCCGCCTGCGCCGCGGCCTCGCCGGCCGGGGGCAACCGGACGCCGTCCAGGGACACCGGCGGCGGGTCGTCGGACCGCACGCCGCCGGCCCAGGGCACCGAGCGTGGCCGCGGCGCCGGGTCGCGCCAGCCGTGTGCTCGCCAGGCCCGCGCGAAGGGGGAGAAGACGCGGAACGGCCGCCCGTCGGCGGTGGTGACCCGGCCGGGGGTCACCGCGTACGGCGACCCCGTGCGGACCAGCGGCACCTCGCCCAGCGCCCGCTCCACGGCGGCGTCGCGGCGCCGGCCGTAGGGGCCCGCGTCGGCCGAGACGTGCACGCTGTCCGCACCCACCTCAGCGGCGACCTCGGGGACGACCCGGGCCGGGTCCCCGGTGCGCAGCACCAGGGCGCCGCCGACCTCCCGGCCGAGGTCGGCCAGGCAGTCGAGCAGGAACCGGCGGCGCGGGCCGCCGGCGGGGTCCCACAGCCGGGGGTCGAGGACGAACAGCGGCAGGACGGCGCCCTCGGGACCGGCCGCCTCGCAGGCGGCCAGGAGCGCCGGGTGGTCGGCCAGCCGGAGGTCGCGGCGGAACCACAGGAGCGACGTCGACACCCGCGCAGACTAGGTTGTGCGCGATCGACTCGCAGGGTCAGTGGTCGGCGGTGGCCAGTCCGAAGTGCGGTCGGTCGGCCTCGGCGACGAGGTCGACCTCCTCGGGGTGCTGCTGGATGTAGTGGCGGACGAACGAGCAGTAGGGGAGCACGTGCAGCCCGCGCTCGCGGGCGGCCGCGAGGACGCCCGCGACGAGCGCCTTGCCGATGCCCTGGCCGCCGACGGCGGGGTCCACCTCGGTGTGCGGCAGAGCCATGGTGCCGTTCTCGACGTGGTAGCTGGCCAGGCCCACGACCCGGTCGCCGAGCAGGACCTCGAAGCGCCCGTGATCCGGGACGTCGACCACGCTGGTCTCCATGTTCGTGCCCACCTCCGCTCGCTCCGGCGCCGTTGCCGGAGTTCGTCATGCGTACAGAGACGGTAACGCCTCGGAGCCCCCGAGGGTTTCGCCGCGCCGGGTGTCACCCCGTCGGGGGCGGGGTCCCGGCGGGTCCGCTGCTGGATCTCTTGACGCGGGCCATCGGTAAGCGGAGGCTGACCGTTCGTGGACGCTTACCGAGATGCCGAGGGGTGGACCGCCCTCGGTGACCCGACCCGGCGCGCGATCGTCGCGTGCCTGGCCGAGCGTCCCCGCGCGGTGGGCGAGCTGGCCGCGGAGCTGCCCGTGAGCCGACCCGCGGTGTCGCAGGCCCTCAAGGTGCTCAAGGACGCGGGGCTGGTGACGGAGAAGGCGGCGGGCACCCGCCGGATCTACCGGCTGAACCCCGTGGCGGTCGCTGCCCTTCGGGACCAGCTCGACACCTTCTGGAGCCGGGCGCTCGCCGCGTACGGAGACGTCGTCGAACGAGGAGCGGAGGACAGGTCATGACGCAGACAGCGGCCACGGTGGTCCGTCGGCAGATCGTGGTGCGAGCGCGCGTCGAGGAGGCGTTCGCCGTCTTCACGGGCCGCTTCGGTGACTTCAAGCCACCGGAGCACAACATGCTCGCGGTCCCCATCGCCGAGACCGTCTTCGAGCCGCGGGTCGGCGGTTCCATCTACGACCGCGGCACCGACGGCAGCGAGTGCCGCTGGGCCCGTGTCCTGGTCTACGAGCCGCCGCACCGCGTCGTGTTCAGCTGGGACATCGGCCCGACCTGGCAGGTCGAGGCCGACGCGGGGAACACCAGCGAGGTCGAGGTCCGGTTCGTCGCCGAGACGCCGGAGCGCACGCGGGTCGAGCTGGAGCACCGCGGGATCGACCGGCACGGCCCCGGCTGGGAGGCCGTCAGCGACGGGGTCGGGCACGACCAGGGCTGGCCGCTCTACCTCGACCGCTACGCCGCGCTGTTCGCCGCCGGCGGCTGACGGGCGGTTCAGGGCCGCGGGTTGGTCCGGGTCCAGCCGCGGTCGTCCCGCCGGGCACCCTGCGCCGCGCGGCAGCGGCGGCACACGTCCTGCACGCCCTCGGCGTGCCGGCCCGACTCCGGCTGGACGTCGGCCCAGGTCACGTGCGGGAAGCGGGCCAACCGGGACCGGCTCAGCGACAGTCCGCAGACGGTCTCGTTGCGCCCGCGCTCCCAGGCGTGCACCTCGCCGGCCGGGTAGCGGATGCCGTCGTCGGGGTCTCTCCACTGGTCCGCGGCCGCCACCGCCGCGTTGCGCACAGCCATGTCGGCAGTGGTACCCGCGGACCGGCGGACCGCACCGGCGCGCCGGGCCGGGCCGGCGGCCGAGGACGCCCGCGGCCCCGGACGGCTTCCCAGGCCCCCGGCACGGGGTCTAGGACCTCACCCATGACCACGAGACGCGGGTTCCTGCTGGGGGCCGGGGCGGGTGCGGCCGGGATGGCGGTGGGGGCCGTCGGCGGCGTCCTCGTCACGAGCGGCGAGGACGAGGCGCGGCGCCGGGCGACCGCGAGTGCCCAGCAGCGCTTCCTGGAGGCCGGAGGCGCCGCGGACGAGGGTGAGGGGGTGGCCCGGCTCGGCACCCGCCGCGTGGTCTGGAACACCACGGTCACCGAGCCGGTCGCGGCGATCACCTTCGACGACGGGCCGACGCCGGAGTACACCCCGCGCATCCTGGACGCGCTCGACCAGGCGGGGGTCACGGCGACGTTCAACGTGATGGGCTGGAACGGCGTCCACCACCCCGACGTGCTGCGCGACGTGGTGGCCGCGGGCCACGAGATCGGCAACCACACCTGGACCCACCGGGACCTGACGTCGCTCACCCAGGAGCAGACCCGGGACGAGCTGGTGCGCTGCAAGGACGAGGTCGAGGCCCTCCTCGGGCAGCCCTTCACCAGCTTCCGGCCACCGCGCGGCGAGCTCACCGGCTTCGCGCTGCGCATCGCCGCCGAGCTCGGCTACGACACCTTCATCTGGTCGGTCACGCGCGGGCCGGGGGACAAGAAGCAGGTCGCGGAGATCGGCGACTACATGGGGCAGACGGTCGCGGCCGGCGACGTCCTCGGTCTGCACGACGGCATCGGCCGGGGGACGTTCGACCCGCAGGCGGCCTTCGCGGTGGCGCTGGCCGAGCGACGCGACCTGGAGGTGCGGGCGCTGCCGTCCGCGCTGCAGCAGATCGCCGACCGCGGGATCGCGCTGATCAGCGCGAACCGGCTGCTCGAGCGCAGCGTGACCGAGCCGATCGGGGGAAGCGCGCCACCGGCGCCGAACGGCGACTGAGGCGGCCTCAGACCCGGACGACCACCCCGCGGCGCAGCAGCGCGGCGCAGACCGCCCAGACCACCGCGACCGACAGCACCGGGTAGACCCAGGCGGAGACGACCGCCCCGGCGACCGAGCTCACCCACGCGTCGACGGCCGGCTGGACCCCGTGCGACAGGACGGCGCGGAACACGACCTCGGAGAACACGAACGCGACGATGGCGTTGAGCCCCAGCACCTCGAACGGCCGGAACGGGCGCGCCAGGCCGCGCTGGTCGACCAGCCAGTGCAGGACGGCCAGCGCCAGCAGCGCGATCCCGCCGGTGACCAGCACGAACGACGGCGACCACAGCCGCTTGTTGACCGGCACCACCTCGGCCAGCGCCAGCCCGCCGGCCAGGAGCGCGGCACCGCCCGCGGTGAGCCGGACGAGCGCGGGCCGCCCGGCGCCGGACTGCAGCGCCCGCCCGGCGAGCACGCCGAGGAACACGGTCACCGCGCCGGCCAGGTAGCCGTGCGGCGCCTCGGCGGAGAAGGGCACGCCGAGCGCGGCGTCCACGGTGTGCCCCCACGACCGGTCGGGCTCGTCGCCCCCGGCCACCGTGGCCACGCTCATTGCGACCAGCAGCGCAGCGGCGGTGGCCACCTGCGCCGGGCGGGGCAGCCGCAGCAGCAGCCAGCACAGCAGGTAGGCGCCCGCGATGTGGCCGAGCACGCCCACCCCGGCGGTGGCCGACCCGTACTTGACCGTCACGACCAGCCAGCCCAGGACGGCCAGCTTGACCACCCGCGTCAGCGCCGGTCGCGGCCGGTCGGCCCGCCGGGAGAACGGCACCGACACGCCGACCACGAGCAGGAAGACCGGGAAGACGACGTCGGCGACGTGCAGCCCGTTCCAGGCCGCGTGCTCCAGCTGGTCGGGGATCGCGCCGTTGCCGCGGTTGTCGACGACGAGCATCCCGACGACGGCGAGACCCCGCAGCACGTCGACCCCGCGCAGCCGCGGCCGGGGACGCGCGGACCCCGGCTGCTCGGCCGGCGGGGCGACCGCCCGACGGGCTGCCGCCGGACGCGTCGTCATGCACCCACGGTAGGACCGGCACCGCTGGGTGGCCCCGAGAGGATTCGAACCTCCGACACACGGTTCAGGAATGCGTCTCGTGGCTGAGTGGCACAGTCGGCCGAGCTTGCCGGCTGAGAGGCCGGTTGTGGAAAGCGGTCAGGGGTGTGGAGGGCGCAACAACGGAGCGGCTGGCTCCTCCGCTGACGGTGGCCATCAGCAGCGAACTGGAGGACGGCGGCTGAGCTGCTGACCTTGCAGGAGGCGGCGGTCGTTCTCCGCACACCGGTGGCCACGCTGCGCTACTGGCGGCATCTCGGTGTTGGCCCGGACGGCTTCCGCCTCGGCCGCCGCGTCGATGGACCTGATCTCGAACGGGTGCCGCTACGGCGGGCAGAACGACCCGCCTTCCACGAGCGCGTGCAGGGCGGGCTGCGTTCAGGGCGTGTCTGGCCCGGTCAGGGCGTGCAGCAGGCATCGGCTCCCTCCGGAGTGAGGGCCGCGAGCGTTGCGAGCAGTTTGACGGGACCGGCGAGGGCCTCGCAGCACATGGAGTAGACGTTGCTGCGGCCTCTGGGCGTCATGGTGACCAGCCCCTGCTCGCGCAAGGGGGCGAGGTGGTGGCTGACGAGCGTCTGACTCATCCCGCTCAGCTCGGTGAGCTCACGGACTGATCGTGGACCCTCGGCCAGGAGTAGCAGTAGATGCAGCCGGTTCGGATCCGACAGGGCCTTGAGCTGCGGAGCGAGCAGGCGAGCCCGGTCGGCAGCGGAGGTGGACCCCTCAGGGTCGAGGAGGCGGACGTCGAGCTCCTGGCGCATGCCGGGAGTATGACATGCCGGGGTTGTTATCAACAGTGCCTACTGTTACGTTGCCTCCATAGACAGGCGTCGAACTGCTCGAGGAGTGGATCGGGATGCAACCGGTGGACCCCAACCTGCCCGTCGTCGTCATCGGAGCCGGCCCTGTCGGGCTCGCTGCGGCCGCCCACCTGCTGGAGCGCGGACTGGAGCCCCTGGTGCTCGAGGCCGGCGACCACGTCGGCGCGGCCATCCGCGAGTGGGGCCACGTGCGCCTGTTCTCCCCGTGGCAGTACGACGTCGACGCAGCCGCACAGCGCCTCCTCGAGGCCCAGGGCTGGGAGTCGCCCGATCGCGACGAACTCCCGACCGGGGCCGAGTTGGTCGAGTCCTATCTGGCTCCCCTGGCGGCGACGCCGCAGCTGGCGGGGCGCATCCAGACGAGCACCCGGGTGCTCGCGGTCAGTCGCCAGGGCGTCGACAAGACCCGCACCGTCGGTCGCGAGGGCAGGCCCTACGTGGTGCGATCGGTGCGCGACGGACAGGTCGTGGACATCGTCGCCCGTGCGGTGCTCGACGCCTCGGGAACATGGGGCAGGCCGAACCCGCTCGGCGCCGCCGGGCTGCCGGCCATCGGGGAGGATCGGGTCGATGCCTGGTTGGCCGGCCCCTTGCCCGACGTTCTCGGGGTCGACCGCAAGCGCTTCGCCGGACGCCACACGCTCGTCGTGGGCATGGGGCACTCGGCGGCCAACACGCTGCTCGCGTTGGTGCAGCTGCGCGAGGAGGAGCCGGGCACGGAGATCACCTGGGCCATCCGCGGTCGCTCGCCGGCGCGCCTCTACGGCGGAGGAGACGCCGACGGCCTGCCCGCCCGCGGCCTGCTCGGCTCGACGCTGAAGGAAGCCGTCACCGGTGGTGCGGTGACGCTCGTCCGCGAGTGCACGATCACTTCCCTGGCCCCGCCGGCCGATGGGACCGGACGGGTCACGGTTGCTGGCACCGGGCGTGATGGGGCGTCGATGAGCCTCCAGGTCGACACCGTCGCGGCGGCAACCGGTTTCCGACCCGACCTCGAGATGCTGCGCGAGGTACGCCTGAGCCTCGATCCCGGCGTCGAGGCCCCGTCGGCGCTGGCGCCGCTGATCGACCCCAACTCCCACTCCTGTGGCACCGTGCCGCCCCACGGTGAGGCGCTGCTCGCCCACCCTGACGAGGGCTTCTACATCGTGGGCATGAAGTCCTACGGACGCGCGCCCACGTTCCTGCTGGCCACCGGCTACGAGCAGGTCCGCTCCATCGCTGCGGCCCTCGCCGGCGACACCGAGGCCGCCTCTCGGGTAGAGCTCGCTCTGCCCGAGACGGGGGTCTGCTCCACCGACCTCGGTGCAGCCGAGGCAGCCGAGGCGGCGAGCTGCGGCACCGGGGGAGTGGGCTTCGCCACCGGCTCGGAGCACGGCTACTCGGCCGAGGAGCCGGCGCCTAGGAACAACTGTTGCGGCAGTGCGCCGGCGCCGGTGTCGGTGTCGGTGTCCTCGCCCTCCTGTGGGGGCTGAGCGTCGAGGCGTGGGATCAGCGCGGGCCGTCGCGGCGGGCGCCGGGAGTTCTCGGCCCTCGCCGCGGCGGGCGTTGATCGGCCTGTGCATCACCCAGGTGACCAGCTGGGGTGTCCTCTACTACGCCTTCCCGGTCGCCCTTGCCTCGATCACCGCCGACACCGGCTGGTCGGCAACGGCGGCCACTGCAGCCTTCTCGGCCGGCCTGGTGGTCTCCGCCCTCGCCGGCATCCCGGTGGGGCACTGGCTGGACCGCCACGGCCCGCGTCGGGTGATGACAGGTGGCTCCCTGCTCGCCGTGCCCTCGGTCGTCGGCATCGCGCTGGCGCCGAACTACGCGGCCTTCCTGATGGCCTGGCTGGTGGCTGGGGCTGCCATGGCCGCGGTCTTCTACCAGGCGGCCTTCGCGGCGCTCACCCGCTGGTACGGCGACCGCCGAGTCAAGGCGCTGACCGCCCTCACCCTCGTCGCCGGCCTGGCCAGCCCGCTCTTCGCGCCGCTGACCAACGCGCTCCTCGGGCGACTCGACTGGAGAGGGACGTACCTGGTGCTCGCGGTGATCCTCGCCGTCGTCACCGTCCCCCTGCACGTCGTCACGCTCGGAGCGCCCTGGGCCACCGAGTCGCATCCCAGCGGCGTCGACCGTCCGCGAGCGCATCGTGTTCCCCGTGAGGTGCGTAGTCGCGAGTTCCTGACCCTGTCGGCAGCGCTCACTCTGACCGCCTTCGGCCTCTGTGCGACCAGCCTGACGGTGATCCCCCTGCTCACCGGCCGAGGCTTCTCCGCCTCGCTGGCAGCCACCACCCTCGGGCTCCTCGGCGCCGGCCAGTTGCTCGGCCGGATCGCCTACGGCCCGCTCAGTGCCCGCACCTCACCGACCGGTCGCACAGTGGCCTTGATCGGCGCCTCGGCGCTGACCATCGGGCTCCTCGGAGCCCTCCAGGGGCCAGCCATGGCCCTCGTCGCCGCAGCGGTGGCTCTGGGTGCCGCGCGCGGCGCCTGCACGCTGCTGCAGGCCACCGTCGTTGCCGACCGCTGGGGCACCGCCCGCTACGGCACGCTGTCAGGCTTGTTCACCGCACCCATCACCGCCGCGACGGCACTCGCACCGTGGGCCGGAACCGCCCTGGCCGAAGCCATGGGCAGCTACGCCGCCGTGTTCGGGCTGCTCGCCGGCCTCGTCGTCGTGGCCGCAGCGCTGGCCTGGAGAGGATCGGCGCGAGCGGCCGCCACCGCTCGAGTCAGTCGCCGCTGACCGCGATCCCGAGGTCGAGGGCGAGTTCTCGCACGCGAGCAGCGATGTCGTTGCGCACGAGGCACAACCGCTCGAGGCCTTCGATGCCGCGCTCCGACGGTTCGTCGGTGACCCAGCGCTCGACGTGCGTGCCGGCGACCTCGGGGACTTGCGCCTCGGAACCCAGGATGACCACGAGGTCAGCGTCACGCGGTGCATCGTCGGTGAGCTGCTCGGGGTGCTCTCCAGCGATGTCCACTCCGACCTCGGCGAGAGACTGCACCGACAGCTCGTCGAGCGCAGGCTCGGTCTCGGTGCCCGCCGAGGCGACCTCTACGGCGTCGCCGACGTGGTCCGACATCAGGCCGGCCGCCATCTGGGACTCACCTGCGTTGCTCACACAGACGAACAGGACAGGAGCCTCGGCGTGGCACGCATCAGGCGTGAGCGCTCTCAGGGCTCCCCAGCTCGGCGAGGAGGCCACGGATCCGGGTCTCGATCTCGTCGCGGATCGGACGCACCGACTCCACGCCCCTGCCGGCGGGATCTTCCAGTGCCCAGTCCAGGTAGCGCTTGCCGGGGAAGATCGGGCAGGCGTCGCCACAGCCCATGGTGATGACGACGTCGGAGGCCTCGACGGCCTCGGTGGTGAGCACCTTGGGGTGCTGGTCGGTGATGTCGATGCCGACTTCGGTCATGGCCTGGACGGCGGCGGGGTTGATCCGGTCGGCGGGCAGCGAGCCGGCGGAGCGCACCTCGACGGCATCTCCGGCGAGGTGTCGCAGCCAGCCGGCGGCCATCTGGGAGCGGCCGGCGTTGTGCACGCAGACGAAGAGGACGCTGGGCTTGTCAGACACGGTGGGCCTCTCGATCGAGACGTCGTCGGTAGACCGGCTCAGGCCGGTGTGATGGCGGGGTGGAGCTCGGCCAGGAGCGCACGGACACGGGTGTCGATGTCGGCACGGATGGCACGCACTTCGCCGAGTGAGAGTCCGGCGGGATCGCGGACCTGCCAGTCCAGGTAGCGCTTGCCGGGATAGACGGGGCATGCATCGCCGCACCCCATGGTCACGACCACGTCGGCGGCTCGGACCACGTCGTCGGTCAGCGGCTTGGGGAACTCCTCGCCCAGGCTGATGCCGACCTCGGCCATGGCGGCGACGACGGCGTCGTCGATGCTGGCCATCGGCTGGGAGCCGGCCGAGCGCACGTGCACGCGGTCGCCGCCGTGGAGGGCCATGAGAGCGGCCGCCATCTGCGAGCGCCCGGCGTTGTGCACGCAGACGAAGAGGGTCTCGCACACGTCGCTGTCGATGGCGCCCTTGGCCTGGGCGAGGGCGGTGAGGCGCTCGGTGGCGAAGCGCTCGGTCAGCACCGGGAGGTGCGTGGTGACCGTGGAGGTGCGGGCCAGCGCGGTGTAGGACTCGACGACGTAGCGGTCGATCGTCTCTCGGGTGAAGATCCCGGGAAAGCGGGCGGCGAGCTGATCGGCCAGGCGGTGGAGGGTCGCCTCGGGCGTCAGCAGGCCGTAGACGGCCTGGGGCTGGTCGGTCATCGGGTGCTCCTCACAGCATCGGGGACGGTCGGGTCGCCGGGGAAGAAGCGCCGGGCGGCCCACAGGGCGACGTAGACGAGCGCGACGAGGACCGGGACCTCGATGAGGGGCCCGACGACGCCGGCCAGTGCCTGGCCGGAGGTGACGCCGAAGGTGCCGATCGCGACGGCGATGGCGAGCTCGAAGTTGTTGCCCGCTGCCGTGAAGGCCAGCGTCGCAGTCTTCGCGTAGCCGAGGCCCAGGCGCATCCCGAGCAGGAAGCTGCCGCCGAACATCAGGAAGAAGTAGGCCAGCAGCGGCAGCGCGATCCGCGCGACGTCCCAAGGCTGTGAGGTGATCGCGTCGCCCTGGAGGGCGAAGAGCATGACGATGGTGAAGAGCAGTCCGTAGAGGGCGATCGGGCCGATCTTCGGCAGCACCCGGGTCTCGTAGTACTCCCGCCCGCGGGCCCGCTCGCCGAGGGTCCGGGTGAGGAAGCCGGCGACCAGTGGGATGCCGAGGAAGACCAGGACGCTGAGCACGATGGCCCAGACGCTGAACTCCGCCGAGGTCGTCGACAGGCCGAGCCAGCCCGGGAGCACCTGCAGGTAGAACCAGCCCAGGGCGGCGAAGGCGAGGATCTGGAACACCGAGTTGATGGCGACCAGGACCGCGCCCGCCTCGCGGTCGCCGCAGGACAGGTCGTTCCAGATCAGCACCATCGCGATGCAACGGGCGAGGCCCACGATGATCAGCCCGGTGCGGTACTCGGGCAGGTCCGGCAGCAGCAGCCAGGCGAGGGCGAACATCAGTGCCGGGCCGATCAGCCAGTTGAGCAGCAGGCTGGCGGCCAGCAGCTTGCGGTCGCCGGTCACGCGGTCCAGCTCGGAGTACCGGACCTTGGCCAGCACCGGGTACATCATCAGCAGCAGACCGACGGCGATCGGCAGGCTGACGTCGCCGACCTTCACGGCGTCGAGAGCCTCGTCGAGGCCGGGGATGAGGCGGCCCAGCAGCAGACCCGCGGCCATGGCGGCGATGATCCAGACCGCCAGGAACCGGTCGAGGGTCGACAGGCGCTGCAGGACCGGGGCGTCGAGGCCGGTGCCGGGACGGGCGGTCTCGCCCACGGTGTCGCTCATGCGCTCGCACCAGCCAGGCTGGCCGAGGTGAACAGGTTGGCCACCGCCGAGAGCGCCTCGGAGCGGACGGAGTAGTAGACCCACACGCCGCGCTTCTCGCGATCCACGATGCCGGCCGAGTGCAGCACCTTCAGGTGGTGGCTGATCGTGGCCTGGGTGAGGTCGAAGGCCTCGTTGAGGTCGCACACGCACGCCTCACCGGCCTGTGCGGAGGCGATCAGACTGACCAGGCGCAGCCGCACCGGGTCGGCCAGGGCCTTGAGGAGGGGAGTGACCTGCTCCGCCTGCTCCTCGCTCATCGCGGTGCCGGCTGACGGGGTGCAACAGGCGACACCGGGGCCGTTCATCGTCTCGTGCGCTTCGCCAGTCATCGACGAGGATGGTAGTGATACCTGTCGATGCGATGGTCGTCGATGAGTGAACACCGGCTGAACACCCAGTCGAGGCGGCCGAAGTGGCTCATCGTGACGCTGAGGGCATCCAGCGCAGCATCGACGTCCTCGGCGGTCACACGAGACGCGAGATCTTCCGGAGGACGTCGGCACGGTTCACCGAGCTGATCGTCGCGTCGTTGCACGAGGCTGCTCGAGCTCCGAACATCGGCGCCGGGCTCGTTGTTGATGAGAGCCAGCAGGGCAGAGGCGTCGAGGACGATCACCTGCCGATCGAGCCGTCCTCGACTGCAGCTTCCAGGCGCCGTTCAGCGATCAGCTTGCCGGCGAGGCCCATCTGGTCGCCGGCGGCCTCCCTGAACCGTTGCCGGAGGCGCGTCAGCGGGGTCAGGTGTCGAGGACGTGCCACTCCGACCCGGGACGCGCCGCAGTGTCGAGCGTGCCCAACTCACGAGGTCGGTGCGGGCGTGGCTCTGATGTGGGTGCTTCACCTACGGTCACGCGGTGAGCGCGGAGCCGGCGATCAGTGCTTCGTCCAAGGCTGGGCCGGGCGCGGGGCCGCGACGTTCGCCGGCGGCTGCCTCTCTCACCGGTGCTGGCGTCGGCATCCTCGGCGGGATGGTCGGCCTGGGCGGGGCCGAGTTCCGCCTCCCCTTGCTGATGGGCCTGTTCGGCTTCGTCGCGCTGCAGGCAGTCATCCTGAACAAGGCGATGAGCCTGGTGGTGGTCACGACAGCGCTGCCGGCCCGACTGCTCGGCGTGCCCTACAGCGACGTCGCGGAACACTGGACGGTGGCGGCCAACCTGCTCGCCGGAAGCCTGATCGGCGCGTGGGTCGGTGCGAGCTGGGCGACCAGAAAGGCGTCGCGCACGCTCTCTCGCGTCCTCGCCGTCCTGCTGGTGCTCATCGCCGCAGCGCTGCTCGTCACTCATCTCGGCTCGTTCGACCCGCTGGACCTCGCGCCGGTGGTACGCATCCAGGTCGGCGTCGTCGTCGACGCGGTGCTCATCCCGCTGCTGGGACTGCTGCTCGTCTGGTCCGCGATCGAGGTGTGGAGCCACCGGTAGGCCTCGCGAGCCCGAAGATCGAGGTACGGCTTCCTCGGGTCTGGCGCGCGACGCTCGTGCGCTGGTCCGGGGCCCGTCCAGCCGCTCCTCCAGACCAGCTGACGAGCCGCCGACCTGCGTGTTCAGTTGTGGCCCCGAGAGGATTCGAACCTCCGACACACGGTTTAGGAAACCGTTGCTCTATCCCCTGAGCTACGGGGCCGAGCGCACCGCCGAGACGGCCGGGACGCCGGGCCCATCCTGGCACGTCGCCGTTGCGGGCCGGTCGGCGCGCCGCGGACCGCACCACGGGCGCCGCAGCTGGCTACCGTCGGGGCATGGTGGTGCTGCTCGCCGAGCTCACCCTGCTGGTGCTGGTGGCCGGGCTGCTCGTGTACGCGCTGGGCGTGTGGTCGGCGCGCCCGGCCGGTGCCGCCCGCCTGCCCGCGCGCCGTCGCGCCGAGCTGGCCGCGGCCGTCGCGCAGGCCCGCTGGACCCCCGCCCACGACGAGGTGGACGGGGTCACGCGGGTGCTGCTGCGCCGGTCCTACACCGGTCTCGACGGGCTGCCGGTGGTGCTGGAGGAGCGAGTGCTCGAGACCTTCCCGGCCGCGGACCCGGCCTGGGAGTCCCGGTTCACCGAGTCGATGTCGCGCGCGCGGTTCCGCTGCTCCTACCTGAACGCAGAGGAACGACCGGGCTGACCGCCCGCTCCGCCGCCTGCTCGACCAGCCGGACGATCGTCTTCGGCCGGTCGGACTGCGGCGCGTGCCCGGCCAGCAGCAGCGGGGAGAAGCGCGACCCCGGGATCAGCGGCAGGTAGCGCACCGTCTGCCCGGACGCGATCCAGTCGGCGGTGCCCTGGACGAGGGTGACCGGGCAGTCGATGCGGCCCAGCCCGCGCGGGACGTCGAGCATCAGCCCCCAGAACAGGGTGCGCCAGAAGTCACGCGAGTCGGCGAACCCCTCGCGGGCGCCGATCGCCTCCTCGGGCGACGTCGTCCACGGCGTGGCCTTGAGCGGCGCCAGCACGGCCGCCCGGCCGGGCGCGGTGCGGGACAGCGGCTCGATCAGCGGGGCCACGGTCCGCAGGACGACCCGGGCGGCGCCCATGCCGACGCCCTGGAACAGGCGCTCGGGGAGCACGTTGAGCCCGGACGGCGCGATCGCGACCACCGAGGCCGCCCGGCCGCGCCGCGCCAGCTCCAGCGCCACCCGCGCGCCGAGGGAGTTGCCGAGCACGTGCACCCGGCTGACGCCTTCCGCGTCGAGGGTGCGCTCGACCGCGTCGGCGATCGCCGGGACCCTCGGCCGCTCGGCCAGGGCGGGCGAGCGGCCGACGCCCGGCAGGTCGACGTTCAGGACGTCGAAGCGCTCGGTCAGCTGGGGGAGGACGCCGGTGAAGTCGCGGCGGGAGCTGCCCATGCCGTGGAGCAGGAGGAGGGGCTCACCGGAGCCGGAGCGGTCGACGTGGAGCAGTGCGGTCACTTCCTCCCAGTACCCGGGCAGGCAACGGCCGTGGCGTGAGTCCTGTCACGCCACGGCCGCAGGGTGCGGTGCACCCCTGCTGAGCTCGGGATCAGCGACCCGCGCCGACCGGTTCGGGCCGGCCGGTGCCAATCCGGGACAGCCCCACCGACAGCGCCACGGCGACGACGATCCCGATCAGCGGCGGGATGCCGATGCCGAGCTCGCCGCTGAGCCACGCCAGGAAGGCGGCCACCGCGTAGGCGAGCAGGTTCGGCCACCGCACGGCCGGCGGGACGGTCCCCGACGGGATGCCGCGGCGCCAGCGGGCGAGGAAGTCGCCGATGATGACGCCGCCCAGCGGCGGGATGAACGTCCCGAGCAGCACCAGGTAGTCGACCAGGTGGTTCTGCACGCCGGTGAGGGCCAGCACGGTGGCGATCACCGACCCGCCGATGACGAACGGTGCCTTGCTCGGCCGGTCGAACAGCTCCGCGCCGGCCACGCCGAAGGCGTAGGCGGTGTCGGCGTTGCTCTTCCAGAGGTTGCCGAACAGCAGCACCAGGCCCCAGCCGACCAGCCCGAGCTGGTACAGCACCAGGACGAAGTCCCCCTCGCCGAACGTCAGCGCCCCGACCGCGCCGAAGAAGATCATCAGCCCGTTGCCGATGAGGAAGCCGATGACGCAGGCCCACACCGCGTGCGAGCCGCGGCGGGCGAACCGGGTCCAGTTCGGTGCCTGGGTGCCGGCGGAGACGAACGTGCCCACGACGGTGGTGATGGCCACGGCGATCGCCATCGACGTCGTCGGCTGGACGTCGGCCAGGCCGGCGAAGCCGCCCACCTCCTGCAGCGACCGGGCGAGCACCCAGAACGCCAGGATGAGGATCAGCGGCGTGGAGACCAGCGACACCCAGTACATGCCGTGGTAGCCCCAGTAGGCCGTCGCGCACATGAGCGCGCTGGTCACGACCATCACCGCGGCCCGGGCCCCGTAGGAGTCCCAGCCGGTCGCCTCGGCGGTGAGGTCGCCGATGGTCCCGACGACGACGGCGTACCAGCCGATCTGGGTGCCGCCCAGCAGGATCGAGGCCAGCTTCGCGCCGCGCGAGCCCAGCGTGTAGCGGGACATCACCACGGTGGTCAGCCCGGTCCGCGCGCCGATCCAGCCCATCACCGCGACGTAGGTCCCGAGGATCGCCGAGCCGGCGAGGATGACCAGGAGCAGGTCCCCGAAGCCGAACGCCGGGCCCAGGGCCGCGCCGGCGAGCATCGTCGGGGTGAAGACGGTGAAGCCGAGCAGCACGACCGCCACGGAGAAGAACGACTTCCGGGCGTGCGCCGGGACGGGGGTGACCGGGTAGTCCGGGTCGACGACGCCCGCGTCGGTCGCCGGGGTCGCCGCGCGGTCGGGCGCGGTCACGACTCCTCCCCGATGTCCTCGAGCCACAGCTCCGGCCGCTCGGCGAGCATCCGCTCCATGAGCGCGATGCACTCGGCGTCGTCCAGGACGTCGACCTGCACGCCCTTCGACCGCAGCAGCTCCTCCGACGCCTGGAAGGCGCGGTTCTCGCCGATGACGATCCGCGGGATGTCGTAGAGCAGCGCCGTCCCCGCGCACATGAAGCAGGGGGAGAGCGTCGTGTAGAGGGTGCTGCGGCGGTAGACCGACGCCGGCAGCCGCCCGGCCTGCTCGATGCAGTCGGTCTCCCCGTGCCGGATGGCACTGCTCATCTGCACGCGCCGGTTGCGGCCGACGGCCAGCACGCGGTCGCCGTCCACCAGCGCCGCGCCGATCGGGACGCCGCCTTCTTCCCAGCCGATCCGCGCCTGCTCGACGGCGAGGCCCAGGAAGAACCGGTCGCGTGCCGCGGGGTCGAGGTCGGGCGGGACGGTGGGCAGGTCCGCTGTGGTCATGGGTCCTCCAGGCGAGGCGGGCGGGGGGCGGGTCGGGGGTCAGCGAACTCGTGCGGGACCGCGCACGACAAGGGGCGTCGTGTCCGGTCCGGTCGGCCTGCGGCTTGACGTGGTGTCCCGCGCTCCGCACGCTGCATCCCCGTGCTGCCCACCGTCTCCGAGGTCCTCCAGCTGCCGGCGGTCCGCGCCGCCGACCCCGTGGTGCTGGCGGGGGACCCGGACGCCGCCGTCGTCCGCTGGGTGCACTCCTCCGAGGTGTACGAGATGGGCGGGCTGCTGGCCGGGGGCGAGCTGCTGCTGACCACCGGCCTGGGCCTGCACGGCCGGTCGGCGCAGCAGGTCGTCGACTACGTCGAGCGGCTGGCCGACGCGGGGTGCGCGGCGCTGGCGCTGGAGGTGGGGCGCACCTTCTCCGTCGTCCCGCCGGAGCTGGTCGACACGGCCCGACGGCGGGACGTCGTCCTGCTGGCGCTGCGCGAGGTCGTGCCGTTCGTGCGGATGGTCGAGGACTTCGCCGACCTGCTGCTGCGCCGGAAGCTCTCCTGGCGGCACGCCGGGGAGCCGGTCTGGCAGGAGCTGCTCGGGCTGGTGGTCTCCGGGCAGGGGCTGGCCGGGCTGCTCGACGCGGTGGCCCGGCTGGCCGACTGCCCCGCCGAGCTGGTCGACGTCGACGGCCGGGTGGTGGAGCGCAGCCGCCTGCCCGGCCAGGCGCACCCGACCGACCGCACGGTGGCGGAGGTCCGCGGGCCGCACGGGCCGGTCGGCCGGCTCGTGCTGCTGGGCCGGCGCACCGCCCGCCGGACGGGAGTCGCCGACCGGGCCGCGGTCGCGGTCGCGCTGGAGCTCGGCCGGCACCCCGACGTCGGCTCGCGGCCCTCGCTGGCGCAGGCGGTGGTCACCGACCTCGTCGCCGGCGTCCTGGTGTCGGAGGGGGAGCTGCGGGCCCGCCTGGCCGCCGCCGGGTGGGTGCCGGCGACCGGCGTGCCGGTCCTGGTGGTCGCGGTCGAGTTCGACCGCCGGACCCCGGCCAGCGAGGCCGTGCCCGCGGTCCGGCAGGCCGCCGAGGAGGTCCTGGGGCAGTGCCTGGTCGGGGCGGCGGGGAGCGCCGTGCTGGTGCTCGCCCGCGGCTGGCCGCGGTCGGCGCTCCGGCGGCAGCGGGAGGCGGTCGCCGCCCTGCGCGCCCGGCTGTGCGCGGGGCCGCTCGCCGCCGCGATCCGCACCGTCGGCGTGGCCGACGCGGGCGAGGCGCTGGCCGACGTCCCGTCCGCCGTGGCCGAGGCGCGCGAGGTGGTGGCACTCAGCCGGCGCATCGGCAGCCGGGAGCCGGTCGTGCTGGCCCGGGACGTCGCCATCCACCGGCTGCTGGCGACCGGCGTGGCGCCGGGAGAGGTCACCCGGTTCGTCGCCGGGCAGCTCGGCCCGCTGGTCGACCACGACGCCGCGCACGGCACCGAGCTGCTGCGGACCCTCGACGCGCACCTGGCGACCGGGCTGAGCAAGACGCGGACCGCGGAGCTGCTCGGCATCCGGCGCCAGTCGCTCTACGCCCGGCTCGACCGGATCGAGCAGCTGCTCGGCGCCCCGGTGGAGGACCCCGCGCAGCACGTCGGCCTGGGCGTGGCCCTGGCCGCCTGGCGGCTGCGCACCGGGCTGGACCCGCAGGCGGTGCCCGGGGTCACCCGCGGCTGAGGCGACTGGGCAGGATGGGGGCATGGGACAGGTCGTCGCCACCGCCGAGCGGGTGGTCCGGGCACCGGCGGAGCGGGTGTTCCCCGCGCTCGCGGACTACACCGAGACCCGCCGCCGGGTGCTCCCCGAGCAGTTCAGTGACTACCGCGTCGAGGCCGGCGGTCAGGGTGCGGGCACCCGCGTCGCCTGGCGGTTCGCCGCCACCTCCAAGCGGGTGCGCGACCAGGTCGTGGAGGTGGCCCAGCCCGACGCCACGACGCTCGTCGAGCGCGACACCCGGTCGTCGATGGTGACCACGTGGACCGTCCACCCGGCCGACGCCGGGCTGACCACGGTGCGGGTGCGCACCACCTGGACCGGCGCCGGCGGCATCGGCGGCTTCTTCGAGCGCACGTTCGCGCCGAAGGGGCTGCGCCGGGTGTACGAGGACCTGCTGGGTCGGCTCGAGCGCGAGCTGTCGGCCGGCTGAGCCGGCGGCGGCGACCGGGATTCGAGGGGACGATGGCCGGGTGACCGCAGCGCCCGCCGCCGTCGAACCCGCCGCCGTGGACCCGGCCGGCCTCGACGCGCTCGCCCGGCTCGTGGGGGACGGCGACGTCGTCGTCCTCTCCGGAGCCGGACTCTCCACCGACTCCGGCATCCCCGACTACCGCGGCGCCACCGGGTCGCTGCGCCGGCACACGCCGATGACCTACCAGACCTTCCTGCGCGACCCCCGCGGCCGGCACCGGTACTGGGCGCGCAGCTTCGTCGGCTGGCGACAGATCCGGGCGGCGCGGCCCAACGCCGGGCACCGCGCCGTGGCCGGTCTGCAGGGCGCCGGGCTGGTCACCGGGGTGATCACCCAGAACGTCGACGGCCTGCACCAGGCGGCCGGGGCACAGGACGTCGTCGAGCTGCACGGCGGCCTGGACCGCACGATCTGCCTGGCCTGCGGGGACGTCGCCGGCCGGGCCGCGCTCGACGAGCGGCTGCAGGCGGCCAACCCGCACTTCGGGCCGCACGCCGACGAGGTGAACCCCGACGGCGACGCCGAGCTGCCCGACGAGGTCCTCGACGGCTTCGTCATGGTCGAGTGCCTGGCCTGCGGCCGCGGCCCGCTCAAGCCCGACGTCGTCTTCTTCGGCGAGACGGTGCCGCGCGACCGGGTGGACCGCTGCTTCGCGATGGTCGAGGACGCCGGCGCGCTGCTGGTGCTGGGCTCGTCCCTGACCGTGATGAGCGGCTACCGCTTCGTGCTGCGCGCCGAGAAGCTCGGCATCCCGGTGGGGCTGGTCAACCTCGGCGCCACCCGCGGGGACGCGAAGGTCGACGTCCGGGTGGACGCCCCGCTGGGCACGGTGCTGCCCGACCTGGTCGCGCGCCTGGCCGCGTGAGCCGCGGGGTCGAGCGCACCGACGACGGCCGGTGGATCGTCGTCGACGGCCGGCGCTGGCGCATCGCCGACCCGGCGCTGCCCGAGGACGTCCGCGCCCGGCTGCTGCACCACCTCGGCGTCGCCCGCGCCGCCGTCCGGACCGCCGGCCGCGCCGGGGACGACGCCGCGGTGGCCGCCGCCCGCGCGCGCGTCCACCTGGCCAAGACGGGGCTGGGGGAGCGCGGCCCGGCCTGGTGGGAGCAGGACGACGACGCGCGCCGGGCCCGCTGGGAGGCGGCGCTGGTCGCGCTCGAACCGGGCGGTTGACCCCGCGCCGGCCCGGGAAGGAGGAGTGGCGATGCAGACCTTCCTGCCCGTCGCCGACTTCGAGGAGAGCGCCCGGCTCCTGGACTCGCCCCGCCTCGGCAAGCAGCGGGTCGAGACGCTGCAGGTGTTGCGGGCCCTCGAACTGCCCGACTACGGCTGGACCTCGCACCCCGTCGTCCGGATGTGGCGGGGGCGCACCGCGGGGCTGGTCGCCTACGGGCTGGCGATGGTCCGGGTGTGGCGGGACCGGGGCTTCGCCGACACCACGCACACGCTGATCGCCGAGTTCGCGCCCGACGTCGTCGGCACGCCGCAGGAGGAGCTGGCCCGCGCCGGGCTGCTGCCCTCCTGGGTGGGGGACGAGGCGCTGCACCTGTCCCACCGGTCCAACCTGCTGGCCAAGGAGCCCGGGTTCTACCGGGCGCGGTTCACCGAGCGCTTCGGTCCGGAACCCGACGACCTGCCCTACGTCTGGCCCGAGCCGGACGACGTCCCACCGGCCGCAGCGCCCGAGGGGGAACGGGTCTGGGTGGTGCGGCCGCGGGCGCACAACGAACTCGGCGCCTGCCTGGCCGCGGGCGTGGTCGGGCTGGGCACCCAGTCGGGCATCGACGTCGACGCCACCGGCCTGACCCCGGCCGAGCTGCGGACCCTGTCCAAGGAGATCTCCGGCCGGCGCCCGGCCAAGGACCTCCGCCAGCTGTCGACCTTCCTCGACGAGGTGCGGCCCGGGGACCGGGTCGGCGTGCCGATCGAGCACGGGGCCGGCCTGCTGCTCGGCGAGGTCGTGGGGGAGTACCTGTTCCAGGGGCGCGAGCTGCTGCCGCACCGCCGTCCGGCCCGGTGGGACCGCGTGGTGCCGCGCTCGGCCGCCCGCCCGCCGGCCACGCTGCAGGACCCGCGCGCCCTGTTCTCCGTCGTCCTCGACCCGGCGCACCTGCCCGGCAACTGAGCGGCGCGCGACCGGCCCGCTGTGCCAGGGTGCGCGCGTGGCCCGACCCCCCGTCCTCACTCCGCAGTCCACCGACTTCCCGCGGTGGTACCAGGACGTCGTCGCGAAGGCCGAACTCGCCGAGAACGGCCCGGTGCGCGGGACGATGGTCGTCCGCCCCGACGGCTACGCGATCTGGGAGCGGGTGCAGGCCGAGGTCGACGCGCGGATCAAGGCCGCGGGCGCGCGCAACGCCTACTTCCCGCTGTTGATCCCCGAGACCTACCTGCGGCGCGAGGCCGAGCACGTGGCGGGGTTCAGCCCCGAGCTGGCGGTCGTGACGCACGCCGGCGGCAAGGAGCTGGAGGCCCCCGCGGTCGTCCGCCCCACCAGTGAGACGGTCGTCGGCGAGTACATGGCGCGGTGGGTGCAGAGCCACCGGGACCTGCCGCTGCTGCTCAACCAGTGGGCCAACGTCGTCCGGTGGGAGCTGCGACCCCGGCTCTTCCTGCGCACGACGGAGTTCCTCTGGCAGGAGGGCCACACCGCGCACGCCACGGAGGAGGAGGCCGCCGTCTACGCGCGGCGGATCCTCGCCGAGGTCTACGCCGACGTCATGACCGAGGTGCTGGCCATCCCGGTCGTGCCGGGGCGCAAGACGCGCCGGGAGCGCTTCGCCGGCGCGGTCAACACGCTCACCTGCGAGGCGATGATGCGCGACGGCAAGGCGCTGCAGATGGGCACCAGCCACGAGCTCGGGCAGAACTTCGCCCGTGCCTTCGGCATCGACTTCCTGGGTCCCGACGGCGGGCGGCGGCTGGCCTGGACGACGTCGTGGGGCTCCTCCACCCGCCTGCTCGGCGGGCTGGTCATGAGCCACGGTGACGACGCCGGGCTGCGGCTGCCGCCCCGGCTGGCGCCCGTGCAGGTGGTCGTGCTGGTGGCGCGCGCCGGGGAGGGCGTCGAGGCGGCCGCCCGGACGGTGGCCGGGGAGCTGCGGGCGCAGGGGGTGCGGGTCGAGGTGGACGACCGGACCGACGTCCCCTTCGGCCGCCGCGCCGTCGACCACGAGCTCAAGGGTGTGCCGATCCGGATCGACCTGGGACCGCGGGACCTGGCCCAGGGCCGGGCCAGCACGGTCCGCCGCGCGTCCGGGGAGACCGGCACGGTCCCGCTCGGCGAGGTGGCCGGCTGGGCCCGGCGCGCCCTCGCGGAGGACCAGGCGGCCCTGCTCGCCGAGGCCCGGGCCCGCCTCGACGAGCGCACGGTCGACGCGGCCACGGCCGAGGACGCCCTCGCCGCCGCCCAGGAGGGCTGGGCGCGGGTGCCGTGGGACCGCCTGGGAACCGAGGGCGAGGCGCGGCTGGCCGAGCGGGGCGTCACCGTGCGCTGCCTCGTCCGGCCCGACGGCGGCCTGCCGGACGGCGACGACGAGCCGGGCGCGCTCGCCGTCGTCGCCCGCGCCTACTGAGGGCTGCCCGGCAGCGGCACGTTCTGCAGCCGCACCTGCCCGCGGGCCACCGGCTTGCCGTCCTCGCTGCGGGTGAGGGTGACCAGCCACAGCTGCAGGGTGCGACCCTGCTGGATCGGCTCGGCGAGGACGTCGACCCGCCCGGTCGTCACCGGCCGGAGGAAGTCGGTGCTGTTGTTGACCCCGACGGCGAACTGGCCCCGGTCGAGCACCGCCGCGCTCGCCCCGATGCTGGCCGCCGACTCGACGACGGTGCAGTACACGCCCCCGTGCACGACCCCCCACGGCGTGTGCTGGTCCGGGCCCATGTCCACGTGCCCGGCCACCCGGGTGCCGCTGACCTCGGTGACCACGAAGCCCGAGGCGGCCACGAACCGGCTGGCCGCGCTGAGGTCCACCGACGGCAGCGCGCTCCCCGGCCCGCCCGCGCCGGCGCTCACGCGTCCCACACCAGGCAGAACGGGTGCCCGACCGGGTCGGCGTAGACACGGAAGTCGCCGCCGCCCCCCGGCAGGCGCCGCGCCCCGAGCGCCAGCACCTCCGGCTCCGCCTGCTCGACGTCGGCCACGCGGACGTCGAGGTGGAACTGCTGGGGTCGGTCGGGGTCCGGCCAGTCGGGAGGCTGCAGGTCGGGTGCCTGCTGGAAGGCCAGCCGGAAGCCCTGCCCGGTGACGACGACCCAGTCGTCACCCGGCTGACCCGCGACCTCCATCCCCAGCAGCTGCGCGTAGAAGGTGGCGAGGGCGTGGGCGTCGGGTGCGTCGAGGACGACGGAGTGCAACTGGCCGATCATGGGTCCATCCTCACGGTCCACCCCCGCCCCCACCAGCGCAGATCCGGCCGCGTCCGGGGGGTTCCCGGCCAGCGGGCAGGATCGGGGCGTGGACCCGCACCCGACGCCCCCGCAGCTCGGCACCCTGACCTGGCTCCCGGCCGCCGACCGGCCCGAGCTGCTCGCCGCGCCGGTGGCGGCCGCGCTCGGCGGGCTCGCCGGACCGGCGTGGGTCGCCGAGATCGACGACGCCCTCGCCGACACCGCCGCGTTCACCGAGGCCTACGACGTGCCCCTGCCGGCCTCGGCCAACTGCGTGGTCGTCGCCGCCCGCCGGGCCGGGCAGACCGTGCTGGCCGCGTGCCTGGTGCCGGCCAGCACCCGCGCCGACGTCAACGGGCTGGTCCGCCGGCACCTCGGTGCGCGCAAGGCCTCGTTCGCGCCGCAGGACGTCGCGGTGGCCGAGAGCGGCATGGCCTACGGCGGCATCACGCCGATCGGGCTGCCGCCGTCCTGGCCGGTGCTGGTCGACGCCGCGGTGGCCGCCACGGACCTGGTCGTCGTCGGGTCGGGCACCCGGGCCGGCAAGCTGGCCGTGCCGGGCGCGGTCCTGGCCGCCCTGCCGGGCGCCGAGGTGCTCGTGGACCTCGGCCGGGAGCCGGTCGAGCCGCCGCCGCCGGCGCCCGCCCCGGCCCCGGTCCGGGCACCCGACGACCGCGACCTGGGCTGGGGCGAGCGGCCCGAGGACCGGTCCGCCGACGACCGCCGCTACCTGGAGGACCGCCCGCCCCACTGGGGCAGCGACTGACGGAGGACCCGTCCTCCTCACCGTTCACACGCTCACGGCGAGCCTCTGGACGGGGCCGGGGCGGGACCGGCGCCTTGCTGGGCGCGCAGCAGGTCCCGGATCTCGACGAGCAACTCCACCTGCGTGGGCTCGGCCGGGCCGGCCTCCTCGCCGCGCCGGCGCCGCTCGATGATCGTCTTCATCGGCAGCACGACGAGGAAGTAGACGACCGCCGCGGTGAGCACGAACGTGAGCACCTGGCTGAGGAACGCGCCCCACGCGAAGGTCTGGCCGTTGACGGTGAACGTGCCGCCCAGCTCCCCACCGCCGCCCACCAGGCCGATCAACGGCGTGAGGAACGAGTCGGCGAAGGCGGTCACGACCGCGGTGAACGCCGCCCCGATGACCACCGCGACCGCGAGTTCGACGACGTTGCCGCGCAGCAGGAAGTCCTTGAAGCCCCGGAACATGCGCTCATCCACCCACAACCGACGGCTGCCGGGGCCGACGTCAGGCGGCGTGTCCGGGGGGCGGGAGGCTCAGCGTGAGGGTGGCGGTCGTGGCCGCGGCGGCCAGGACGGCGGCCGTGGCGCCGTCGACGGCGAGCAGCAGGAGCCCCTCGCCGTCGTCGTCCGGCCGGGGCGCGGCCAGGACCAGCGCCGCGGCGGCCACCACCTCCGCCCGTGCCGCCTCCGGCGCCGTGGCGAGCACGTCCACCCGGTCGCCGGGGCGGACCAGGGCGCTGACCGCGAGGTCGGCGGGCCGCACCGGCGCGGCGACCTGCCCCGGGGCCAGCAGGGCCGTCAGGCCGGCGCCCACCAGGCGCGCGTCGGTGACCGGCTCGCCGGCCCGCAGGCCACCCGCGAGGACCTGCCCGACCAGCGGCTCCGGCTCGGCCGCCGTCCCGACCGGCCGCAGGGCGGTGGGCCAGCGGACGACGGTGAGGTCGTCGGGGCCCAGCACGGCTCCGGGTGCCAGGTCGGCGGTGGCGACCACCCCCGGCGCGGTCCGGGCCTCGGGGGGAACGGCCGGGGCCGGGTCGGGGCGCAGGGCCAGCACGAGGGCGGCCGCCGCCAGCAGCCCGGCGAGGGCCTGCCGGGCGGTGTGCAGCAGGGAGCGGGGACGGCGGAGGCGGATCACGACCGCCACGCTGCCCGCCGGCGGGCGCCGGGAGGGCGCTCGTGGCCGGGTTGTGGAGAACCGGCCGGCCTGTGGACCGCCGGCACGGCTGGGCCGGCGGCGGTCGACCGGCGGTCGTCAGCTCGCGGCGGCGGCCTTGCCGGAGGAGCCGGCGGAGGACGAGGAGCTGCTCGTCGAGGACGAGCTGCCGGTCGTGCCGGCGGTGGCCGCGGCCGGGGTCGACTCCTTCTTCGCGCCGGTGGAGGACGTGCTGCTCGACTCGGTGGAGGAGGAGTTCGACCGGCTGTCGGTGCGGTAGAACCCGGAGCCCTTGAAGACCACGCCCACCGAGCCGTAGACCTTGCGCACGGGGCTGCTGCACGTCGGGCACTCGCTGACCGCGGCGTCGGTGAAGGACTGCACGACCTCGAACTCGTGCTTGCCGTCGGTGTTGGTGCAGGCGTACTGGTAGGTCGGCACGGCGGGAGGGCTCCTCGTCAGGACGGGCCGGGCTGGCACTCTCGCCCGGCGACTGCCAATGATGCGCGCTCGTCCGGCGTCCGTCCACGTGCGAGCGGCGAGTGTCACTCCGTCCAACGCGCGCGCCCGCCGGGGTATGCCGTCGCCTGGAGACAGCCGTCCGGGGGCCCCGGTGCACGTCGGCGTCCTCAGCGGATCGCCGTCACCGCGCTGAGGGCAGCGGCGGCAGGACCGATCCGCTCCGGTGGGTCCGGCTGCAGTCCCGCCTCGCGGAGCTGCCCGAGCAGCAGGTCGACGGCGGGCAGCTCCATGCGGCCCTCCTGCGCCCGCAGCAGCAGGTCCAGGTGCCGGCTGAACAGCTGCGGCCCCGCCACGGTGGTGACGACCACGAGGGCGCCACCGGGGGCGAGCAGGCGGGCGACCGCGCTCAGCAGCTCCACCCGCTCGTCGACCGGTACGTAGTAGACGACGTTGGCGAGCAGGGCCAGGTCGATGCGGTCGGGGAGGGCGCCAGGGTGACCGGCGGCGAGCGCCGTCCGGATGTCGACCGCCTCGACACCGGCCCGGTCGGCCAGGCCCCGCTCGCTCAGGGTGCGCCGGGCCAGCGCCGCGGCGTCGGGGTCGACGTCCACGCCCACGCCGGTGGCGTCCGGAGCGGCCTCCAGCATCGCGGCCAGGTGCAGGCCGGCACCGCACCCGACGTCGAGCACCCGGCGCGGCCGGCGCTCGCGGACCGTCCGGGTGAGCAGGTCGTGGAGCAGCGGCTCCAGGACGGCGGAGAGCCGGGCGATGACCTCGGCCTGCTCCTCGATGTCGCGGCGTCGCGGGCCGCCGGAGAGCAGCGGTCGCAGCTCCCGGTAGAGCTCGGTGTGGTAGCCGCCGAAGCCCTGGTAGACGGCCCGCACCTGGTCGTCGTCGACGACCGCGCGCCCGGCGCGGGTGAGCGCCCACGAGCTCTCGCCCGCGATGAACCCCGCCGCCGCCAGCACGCGGAGGTAGGCCGCCAGGAGGTCGGGATCGGGCGCACCCAGGCGGTCGGCCAGCGCGGCGGTGCTGACCGGCCCCCCGACGAGCGCGTCGAGCACCCCGAGATCGGCGGCCGCCGCGACGAGCTGCAGGCGGACCGCCGCCTGCGCGTCCCCCGCCGCCCGCAGCCGCGCGCGGAGGTTCCCGCCGCGCAGCACCTCGGCCAGCACCCTCGGGTGGGGCATCCTCGCCATCGGGCACCCCTCGGCTCAGAAGGCGCGACGCTAGCGCCCCGTTCGCGGTCCTGGTGGCCTCCGGCCGCTTCCGCACGGGCCGCGCCGGGCGGTCCGTACCAGGACGACCTGCCGAAGTACCGTTCCCTCCCGTGGCGCAGGAGTGGCTCGACAGCCAGCAGCAACGGGCATGGCGTGCCTGGCTGACCGTCGCCGAGCTGGTGCCCCGCGTCCTCGACGCCCAGCTGCAGCGCGACGCCGGCATCACGCACGCCGCCTACGTCGTCCTCGCCATGCTCTCGGAGGCACCCGGGCGCAGCCGGCGGATGAGCGACCTGGCCCGGCGTGCCAACCAGTCGCAGAGCCGGCTGTCGCACACCGTCGCCCGGCTGGAGGAGCGCGGCTGGGTGCGCCGGGAGCGCTCCGCCGAGGACGGTCGCGGCAACCTCGCCGTCCTCACCGACGAGGGCTGGGACGTCGTCCGCTCGGTCGCGCCGGGGCACGTGGCAGCCGTGCGGTCGGCCCTGTTCGACCCGCTGACCGACGAGCAGACGAAGGCACTGGGGGACGTCCTGGAGGTCCTGCTGGAGGGTCTGGACCCCGACCACAGCATGCGCGTCGAGCACGGCGCGGACACCCGGTGACGGCGCCGCTGCCGCTGTCGGTCCTGGAGCTGGCCACCGTCGGCTCGGGGCAGTCGACCGCCGACGCCCTCGCCGCGACCACCCGCGTGGCCCAGGCCGCCGACCGGCTCGGCTACCGCCGGATCTGGGTCGCCGAGCACCACAACACGCCGGCGGTCGCGAGCACCAACCCGCCCGTGCTCATCGCCCACCTGGCCGCCGTCACCGAACGGATCCGGGTCGGCTCGGGCGGCGTGATGCTGCCCAACCACGCGCCGCTGGTCGTGGCCGAGCAGTTCGCCCTCCTCGAGGCGCTGCACCCGGGCCGGGTCGACCTCGGCATCGGCCGCGCGCCCGGCACGGACCGGGAGACGGCGCTCGCCCTGCGCCGCGATCCGGCCGCCCTGTCGGCCGACGACTTCCCGCAGCACCTCATCGACCTGCTCGGCCTGTTCGGCGACCCGCGCGTCGAGGGCGGCCTGGCCGAGCGGTTCCGGGCCACCCCGGTGGCGGGCTCGGCGCCGCAGATCGTGCTGCTGGGCTCCAGCGGCTTCTCCGCCCAGCTGGCCGGCCACCTGGGCCTGCCGTTCGCCTTCGCCCACCACTACGGCGGCCCCGACGTCCTGGCCGCGGTCGGCCTCTACCGGGACACCTTCCGGCCGTCGCCGGCGCTGGAGCAGCCGTACACGATCGTGACGGCCAACGTGCTCGCCGCCGACACCGCGGACGAGGCCCGGCGGCTCGCCCTGCCCGGGCAGCTCATGCGGCTGGGGCTCCGCACCAACCGGCTGCGGCCGGTGCCGAGCCTGGAGGAGGCCGAGCGACACCCCGACCGGTCCGCGGCCGAGTCGATGGCCAGCAACGCCATCGTCGGGGATGCCGCGACCGTCGTCGCGCAGCTGCGGGAGCTGGCCGCCGACACCGGCGCCGACGAGCTGGTGCTGTCGGCCTCGACCCACGGCGTCGAGGAGCGGCTGCGCAGCCTGGAGCTGGTCGCCGGGGCGTGGGGGCTGGCGGCGGCCTGACCTCAGGTCAGGTGCCGCAGGAAGGACGCCGGGTCGGCCAGGAACTGCTGCCAGTTCGCCGTGAGCTCCAGCTCCGCCCAGTCGGCACGCCGCAGGCCCCACGGGCCCACCTCCAGCAGGTGCGCCCCGGGGAGCGCGGCGAGCACGGGGGAGTGGGTGGCGACGACGACCTGCGCCCCGCCCGCGACCAGCTCGGCCAGCCGCACCACGAGTGACAGCGTGCCGGTGAAGGACAGGGCGGCGTCGGGCTCGTCGAGCAGGTAGAGCCCGCGCCGGGTGGCCCGGCTGCCGAAGAGCGAGAGGAAGCCCTCCCCGTGGGAGAGCTCGTGGTAGCTCGGGTCGCCGATCGACTCCAGGTAGCTGTACAGGCCGTGCAGGGTCTCGTCGCGGAGGAAGTAGGCCCAGCGCTCGGCGCCGGGACTGCGCTCGACGATGAGGTCGAGGGACCCGGGCTCGCTGCGCCGGGTCGTGTGGCGGGCGTTGACCGAGCCGCCCTCGGCGTTGAGTCCGAGCGCGGCGGCCAGCACCTCGAGCACCGTCGACTTGCCCGAGCCGTTCTCGCCGACCAGGACGGTCGCGCCCGGGCCCAGCTCCAGTCCCTCGCGGAGCACCTGCGCGATCGCGGGCACGGTCAGCGGCCAGACGCCGTCCGGTGGGCGGGGCGCGCCGGGGTCGGGGCGGAACCGGCGCACGGGTCGTCGGTCCACGGTCGCGACGTTCTCAGCGGCCGAGGTGGCGGTAGCGGTGCAGCCGGCTGCGGAAGCGCTCGCCGTCGTCCCGCCCGAGCAGGTCGGCCAGCTCCTCGCCGAGCACCCGGCCCAGCCGGCGGCAGAAGTCCACCGGCTCGTCGGCGGCGTCCGGCCGCTCGGGCACCACCCGGTCGACGATCCCGGCCCGCCACAGGTCGGTCGCCCGGACCCCCTGCGCGGCGGCCATCTCGCCGGCCCGCTCGGTGGTGCGGTGCACGATCGCCGAGGCGCCCTCCGGCGGCAGCGGGCCGAGCCAGCCGTTGGCCGCGGCCAGCACCCGGTCGGCCGGCACCAGGGCCAGCGCGCCGCCGCCGGTGCCCTGACCGAGCAGCACCGCCAGCGTCGGGGCCTTCAGCATGACCAGGTCCTGGAGGCAGCGGGCGATCTCGGCCGCCAGGCCGCCCTCCTCGGCGTCCTTCGACAGCGCCGCGCCCGGGGTGTCGATGAGCGTCACCAGGGGCAGCCGCAGCTCGGCGGCCAGCCGCATGCCGCGGCGGGCCTCCCGGAGCGCGGCCGGGCCCAGCGGCGCGGTCAGCGACTGCCCGCGCCGGTCCTGGCCGAGCACCACGCAGGGGGCGCCCCCGAAGCGGGCCAGGGCGAGCAGCAGGCCGGGGTCCTTCTCGCCGGCGCCGGTGCCCGACAGGCCGACGATGTCGGTGGCCGCCGTCCGCAGCAGCCGCCGGACGCCGGGCCGGTCCGCCCGCCGGGACGCGGTGACGACGTCCCAGGCGGTCCGCCCGTCCTCGGGGTCGTCGGTGTCCCGGCCGTCCTCGGGGCGGAGCCGCTCGGCGTCGCGGACGTCGTGGTGCCAGGTCTGCCGGGCGGCCAGCACCCGCAGCGCCCGGTCGGCCACCTCGGCGATCTCCTCGTGCGGCACGACGGCGTCGATCAGCCCGTGCGCGGCCAGGTTCTCGGCGGTCTGCACGCCCTCCGGGAACGGCTCGCCGTAGAGGGCCTCGTAGACGCGGGCGCCGAGGAACCCGATGGAGGCCCCGGGCTCGGCGATGGTCACGTGCCCGGTCGACCCCCACGAGGCGAGGACGCCGCCGTACGTCGGGTGCCGCAGGTAGACCAGGTAGGGCAGCCCGGCCTCCTTGTGGCGGGCGATGGCGGCGGTGATCCCGATCATCTGCAGGAAGGCGACCGTGCCCTCCTGCATCCGGGTGCCGCCCGACACCGGCGCGGCCAGCAGCGGCAGCCCCTCCTCGGTGGCCCGCTCGACCGCGGCGATCAGCCGCTCGGCCGCGGCCACCCCGATCGAGCCGGCGAGGAAGCGGAACTCCCCGGCGATGACCGCCACCCGCCGCCCGCGCAGCAGGCCCTCGCCGGTGATGATCGCCTCGTCCTGGTGGGCCTTCTCGGCCGCGCGGTCCAGCTCCGCGGCATAGGAGCCGGGGACGTCGCCGACGTCGATGGGGGAGTCCCAGCTCTTCCAGGAGCCGGGGTCGAGGACGAGGTCGCGCAGGGTCCGGGCGTCCAGCGGCCCCGTCACGACTCCAGCCAGGCGCGGATCGTCTCGTTCGAGGAGCCGAGCACCGGCGGGGCCGCGTGGTCGCGGCGGGTGGTCTCGGTCTCGCCGTCCGGGCCGGGCGCGAAGAACCGCAGCGGCGGGCCGGGCAGCTGCAGCCGGCCGAGGGTGGCGTGCTCGACGTCGACCAGCAGGCCCTGGGACAGCGTCTGGTCCCAGGTGTAGACCTCGTCGAGGGTGCGGACCTTGCCCGCCGGGATGCCGGCGGCGGCCAGCCGGGCCAGCAGCTCCTCGGGCGCGATGTCGGCGAAGGCGCCCTCGAGCAGCTCGATCACCTGCGGGCGGTTGTCCACCCGGTCGCCGTTGGTGGCCAGCCCGGGGGCGTCGGCGTCCAGGCCGAACTCGGCGCACAGCTTGCGCCACAGCCCCTCCGAGCCGCAGGAGAGCTGGACGCTGCCGCCCCGGCAGTGGAACAGCCCGTACGGCGCGATCGAGGGGTGGTGGTTGCCCTGCGCGCGCCCGACCTCGCCGGCCACGGTCCAGCGGGTGCCCTGGAAGGCGTGCACGCCGACGATGGCGGCCAGCAGCGAGGTGCGCACCACCTGGCCGCGGCCGGTGCGCTCGCGCTCCAGCAGGGCGGCGAGCACGCCGTAGGCGCCGTACATGCCGGCCAGCAGGTCACCGATGGGGACGCCGACCCGCTGCGGGTCGTCCGGGCCGGAGCCGGTCAGCGACATCAGCCCGCCCTCGCCCTGGGCGATCTGGTCGTAGCCGGCCCGCCCGCCCTCGGGCCCGTCGTGGCCGAACCCGCTGATCGACAGGGTCACCAGCCGCGGGTTGAGCTCCTCGAGTACCTGCGTGCCGAAGCCGAGGCGGGCCAGCGTGCCGGGGCGGAAGTTCTCCAGCAGCACGTCGGCGCGGCGGATCAGCTCCCGCAGCAGGTCCTTGTCGCCCTCGTCCTTGAGGTCGAGGGTGACCGACTCCTTGTTGCGGTTGGTGCAGAGGAAGTACGTGGACTCCCGGTCGCCCTCGTCCGGCTGGACGAAGGGCGGGCCCCAGCCGCGGGTGTCGTCCCCGCTGCCGGGGTTCTCCACCTTGATCACCCGGGCGCCGAGGTCGCCGAGCATCATCCCGGCGTGCGGCCCGGCGAGGGCGCGGGTCAGGTCGACGACGAGGGTGCCGTCGAGGGGTCCGGACATGTCGATCTCCCTGGCTCGATGCCCGCCCCGCGGCGGTGCGCGGGCCAGTCTCTCAGCGCTGAGGTATCTACGGCCAGAGCGGGTTCACAGCCACCCGGGGACGACGAACACCAGCCAGGCGAGGAACGGCCCTGCGACGACGACGATCCCGGAGTAGGCGAGGATCTGCTTGTAGAAGCGGTCCCGGTCGACGTCCTGCGCGTTGGCCAGCACCAGCGCCCCGTTCGTGGAGAACGGGCTCACGTCGACGATGGTCGAGGACACCGACAGGGCGACCACCACGCCCACGGCCCCGATGTCCCCGGCCTGCAGGAACGGCACCGCGAGCGCGATGGCGACACCGATGATCGCCGTCGACGACGCGAAGGCCGACACCACCCCGCCGATGTAGCAGAGCAGCAGCGCGATGAGCAGCGGGACACCGAGCCCGATGACCGCCTCGCCGACGTAGTCGATCGTCCCGGCCTCCTGCAGCACGAAGACGAAGGTCAGCACGCCGGCGATGAGCAGCACCGTCGACCAGCTGATCTGGCTCACCGCCCCCTTGTGCCGGGCCGCGGCGAAGAGCGCGAGCACGGTCGCGACGGTGATGGCGACGAAGCCGATGTCCAGGTCGAAGACCAGGGCGAGGACGGCGACCGCGGCCAGCCCGACCAGCGTCAGGACCTGGTCGGGGGTGACCCGCTGCGGGCGGTCGGGGTCGTCGCCGTCTCCCGCGCCGCCGCCGCCCCCGCCCACCGCCGGGCCGGGTGCGGCGCCGTGGCCCCGCACCACCGGGTCGGGGCCGTGCGCGGCGTGCACCGGCTGCTCGGCGGCGACCTTCCGGCCCAGCAGCTGCCGGCCGCCGAGGACGACGAACAGCACGACCGCGATCGCCATGTTGAACAGCAGGCTGGCGAGGAACACGGTCACCGGACTGCTGGGCAGGCCCTCGTCCTCCACGATCGTGTTGACCGTGACGCCGTAGACGCTGATCGGCGAGAACCCGCCGCCCTGCGCCCCGTGGATGACCATCATGCCCATGAGCAGCGGGTTGATCCCGTGGCGGGCGGCGAAGGTCAGGGCGATCGGGGCGATGATCGCCACCGCGGCGGGCGAGAGCGCGCCGATCGCGGTGAGCAGCGCGGTGACGAAGAACATGATCCACGGGATGGCCGCGACGTGGCCGCCGACGAGCTTCACCGCGCCGCGGACCAGCAGGTCGACCGTGCCGTTGTTCTGCGCGATCGCGAACAGGTAGGTGACGCCGATGAGCGTCACCACCAGCTCGGCGGGGAAGCCGGCCAGGATCTCGTCGGTGGTCAGCCCCACCGACAGGGTGCCCACCAGGAAGGCGGCGACGAACGCCAGCGCCCCCATGTTGATCGGCAGGAACGTGGCGATCGCGAAGATCACGACCAGCGCGATGATGGTGACGATCTCGGGGGACACGGACTCTCCTCCGTCGACGGTGACGAGGACGCCGACCAGCGTGTCAGTGAGCGGCCGGTAGCGCCTGCCAGCCGCCGGACGGCCCCGTCTCCACCGCACGCCGGGGCCGATCACCCGGCCCGTGATTAGGCTCCGCCCCATGGCGACTGCGAGCCCCCGACCGACGCGGAAGGCCGTCATCCCCGTGGCCGGGATGGGCACCCGCTTCCTGCCGGCGACCAAGGCGGTGCCCAAGGAGCTGCTGCCCGTGGTCGACCGGCCGGCGCTGCAGTACATCGTCGAGGAGGCGGCGCGCGCGGGCCTGGGCGAGGTGCTCATGGTCACCGGGCGCAACAAGGCCGCGATCGAGGACTTCTTCGACCGCCAGCCGGAGCTGGAGACCGCCCTGGAGAAGAAGGGCGACGCCGACCGGCTGCAGGCGGTGCACGCCTCCACCGAGGTCGCGCAGGTGCACTTCGTCCGGCAGGGCGAGGCCCGCGGGCTCGGGCACGCGGTGCTGCAGGCGGCGGCCTTCGTCGGCGAGGAGCCGTTCGCCGTCCTGCTGGGCGACGACCTCATCGACGCGCGGGACCACCTGCTGGAGCAGATGCTGCAGGTCCAGGCCGAGCACGGCGGCTCGGTCGTGGCGCTGCTCGACGTCGGCCGGGAGAACATCGACAAGTACGGCGCGGTCGCGGTCGAGGACGCCGGCTCCGACGTGGTGACGATCACCGGTCTGGTGGAGAAGCCGCCGGTCGACGAGGCACCCTCCAGCCTGGCGATCATCGGCCGCTACGTGCTGGCCCCCGAGGTCTTCGGCGTGCTGCGGGAGACCCCGCCCGGCCGCGGCGGCGAGATCCAGCTGACCGACGCCCTGGCCACCCTCGTCGAGCGCGGCGAGCCGGTGCACGGCGTGGTGTTCAGCGGCCGCCGCTACGACACCGGCGACCGGCTGGACTACCTCAAGGCGGTCATCCAGCTGGCCGCCGAGCGCGACGACCTCGGCCCCCCGCTGCGGGCCTGGCTGGCCGACTTCGTCGCCGACCTGCCCGGCAAGGGCGCGTCGGAGGCCTGATCGCGGCCTCCGAAGGGGGAACATCGACCTCCGTGGTGGGGATGACCGAGGACGGCACGGGCGGGATGCTCCCGCGACAGCGGGACACCACGGCGATGGACCTGCGGCAGGGCACCGTCGTGCGCGATGCGCCGGCGGTCCCGCGGCACGAGACGACGGCGATCGAGCGCGGCCTGGTCCCGCCGCCGCCGGTCGCGCCGGAGCCCGCTCCGCCGCGCACCGTGGAGCAGCACCTCGACGAGATCCTCGCCGCCGTGCCGCAACCAGACGCGATCGAGCTCGCCGTGCTCGACGCGCAGGGCCTGCTGTGCGCCGAGGAGGTGGTCAGCCAGCGCGCGCTGCCGGCCTTCGACCAGGCCGCCCTCGAGGGGTACGCCGCGCGCGCCATGGACGTGGAGGGCGCCAGCCTCGCCGTGCCGGCGCAGCTGTCGGTGGTGGGGGAGACCGTCGCCGGTCCCAGCGGGACGACGTCCATCGGCCCCGGCATGGCGCAGAAGGTGGCCGCCGGCGCGATGCTGCCGGCCGGCGCCGACGTCGTCGTCCCGGCGGTGTGGACCGACCGGGGCGTGGTCACCGTCGCCGTCCACGCGCCGGTCGAGCCCGGCGGGTACGTGCGCCGCGCGGGGGACGACGTCGCGCCCGGCACCACGGCGGTGCAGGTCGGGACGCCGATCGGGCCGGCGCAGATCAGCCTGCTGGCGGCGGTGGGGCGCGACCGCGTGCAGGTGCGCCCCCGGCCGCGGGTCGCCGTCCTCTCCGCCGGGTCGGAGCTGGTCGACATCAGCACGGCCCCGGGCCCGGGCCAGGTCGTCGACGTCAACAGCTACGCGCTGGCCGCGGCCGCCCGCGACGCCGGCGCGGAGGCCTACCGCTGGGGGATCCTCCCCGCCGACCGGCGCCGGCTGGGCGAGGTCATCGAGAGCCAGCTGCTGCGCAGCGACCTGGTCCTCGTCTCCGGCACGCTGGCGGGCGAGGCCGACCAGGTGCGCGAGGTGCTCACCGAGCTGGGGCAGATGGACTTCACCCAGGTCACCATGCACCCCGGGCCGGCCCAGGCGTTCGGCCGGCTGGGCCGCGACTCGGTCCCGGTGATCTGCGTGCCGGGGGAGCCGGTCGCCGCCCTGGTCGCCTTCGAGGTCTTCGTGCGCCCCGCGATCCGGATGATGCTCGGCAAGCGGCAGCTGTTCCGCCGGACCGTGCAGGCGATCGCCGCCGAGCGGCTGCTCTCGCCGCTGGGCTACCGGCAGTACCTGCACGGCCAGGTCATGCGGCACCCCGACGGCGGCTACGTCGTCGAGCCGCTGGGGGACGGCGACGAGGCGATGCTGGCCCGCATGGCGCGCGCCAACTGCCTGATCGTCGTCGACGAGGACGTCACCGAGGTCGCACCGGGCGGCCTGGTCACCGTCATGCCCCTGCTGCTGGGCGGCTGACCGCCCGTGGTCGATCCCGCCCTGCACCCCGGCTGGCCCGCACGGCTGGCATGGGGACCCGTCGAGCTGCACCCGCCGCAGCGCCGGGACGCCGAGGAGTGGAGCCGGGTGCGGCTGGCCAACGAGGACTGGCTGGCCCCGTGGGAGCCGACCGCCGCCGCGCCCTGGGCGGCCCGCCACACGCCGCAGGCCTACCGGGCGATGCGCCGCGCCGTGCTGCGGCGGGCCGCGGCGGGGACGACGCTGCCGTTCGTCGTCCGGGTCGAGGGACGGCTGGCCGGGCAGGTGACCATCGACAACGTCGTCCGCGGGGCGCTGCGCTCGGGCAACCTCGGCTACTGGATCGACCGCTCGGTCGCCGGGCGGGGCATGGCCTCGCTGGCCGTCGCGCTGGTGTGCGACCACGCGTTCGGGCCGGGCCGGCTGCACCGGTTGCAGGCCGACATCCGACCCGAGAACGGCCCGAGCCAGGGGCTGGTGCAGCGGCTGGGGTTCCGCTCCGAGGGCCTGCTGCGCCGGTACCTGGACATCGACGGGGACTGGCGCGACCACCTCACCTTCGCCCTGCTGGCCGAGGACGCCCCCGCGGGCGTGCTCAGCCGCTGGCGCGCCCGCGCGTCCGGCTGACCGCGGGCGCATACCAGACCCGCCGGGCGTCCGCGGGTGGCGCCATGTCGACACGCCGCCCCACCGGCACTCCCGTCACACAACACAACAGAGACACGCCCGCGCGCCTCCCTCGTCCGGGTTGGTCCAGGCCTTAACTTCGCCGGGCAGTTACTCATGTGACGGGTGGTGTTCTGGATGGGTTCGGGCGTGCTGTTGGCCGCTCTGGTCGTGCTGTGGTTCGTCGTGCTGGTGCCCATGGTGGTGACGCGCGGCAACTCGCAGCCGGCCCATGCCGGGTTGGCCGGCTCCGGCCGGACGCTGCAGCGGCGTCGGGCGGTGGACCCCGCGGTCCACGCCGAGACCGAGCGCGTCTCGATCGACCGCGGTGAGCTGCTGACCTCGGGGGAGCTGCGGGTCGACGTGCACGCGGTGCGCCGTCGGACCCTCGCCGGGCTGGTGGCGCTCACGCTGCTGGCGCTGGTCGGGGCACTGGTCTGGAGCCCGTGGCTGTGGATCGCGCAGGGTGTGCTCGACCTCGCGGTCGTCGCCTACCTCCTGGTGCTGCGGGCCGCCGCGCGCCGCGAGCGGCTGGCCGCCCGCCGTGCCGCCCGGGCCGCCGCCCGCGCCGCACGTCGTCCGGAGCCCCGCCCCGCCGCGCGTCCGGTGC
>NZ_JAQISV010000019.1:0-62530 GCF_048569675.1 Geodermatophilus sp. CPCC 206100 | reverse complement strand
GCGAGCGGCTGGCCGCCCGCCGTGCCGCCCGGGCCGCCGCCCGCGCCGCACGTCGTCCGGAGCCCCGCCCCGCCGCGCGTCCGGTGCCGGCCCCCCGCCCGGCCCCGGTGGCCGAGGAGGCCCCCGCCCCGGTCGAGGAGGTGCACCACACCGTCGGCCTGCCGCACCCGAGCCTGCCGTTGGCGCCGGTGCACCCGCTGCGCCCGGGCCGCGTGGTGGCCGCCCGCGCCGCGGCGCCCGCGGGCTGGCAGGACAGCGCCGTCGTGGGCCTGGACGACGACGACATCGGCTTCGCCGACATCGACGTCTACCAGCCCCGCAAGGTCGCCAACGGCTGAAGAAGGACCCTCCTGCCCCCCACCGCTCGCAAGCTCGCGGCGGGACCCTGCAGGAGGGCCGGTGGCGGCGCCGGGGCGCGCGGACGGTAAGCTCTCCGTTCGTCAGGGGCTGTGGCGCAGACCGGTAGCGCACCTCGTTCGCATCGAGGGGGTCAGGGGTTCAAATCCCCTCAGCTCCACCCGACATCCACGAAGCCCCGCCCGGGCCACCCGGGCGGGGCTTCGTCGTCTCCGCGGTCCGGGGCCGCTGCGTGCCCGCCCGGCCACCGAGGGTGGGCAACGGCCCGGAGGAGGAGCGGGTCCCGGCGCGGCGGAGTGGCGGGGGCCCGGGCACCGGGGCAGCGTCGCGGGACATGCGTCAGCGCAGCGGGCCCGTCCGGCGGTGGTTCCGGCTCGGCCTCCTCATCGCACTGCTGGTCGGGAGCGCGGCGCTGGCGGTCCCGGCCTCGGCCGCGCCGACCCTGACCCCGGGCTTCGTCGTCCAGGAGCTGCCCAGCGGGCAGGACGAGCTGCTCACCGCCTTCACGTTCCTCCCCGACGGCAGCTACCTCACCACCGGCAAGAACGGCCGGGTGGCGTGGGTGTCGGCTGCGGGGGAGGCCCGCACGCTCGCCGAGCTGTCCGTCGTGACCACCGGCGACCACGGGCTCCTGGGCATCGCCGTCTCGCCGGACGGCGCGACGGTGTACCTGACGCGCACGCTCGAGGTCGGCGGGCAGTGGACGGTCCGGCTGAGCGCGTGGACCCTCCTCGGCGCGCCGGCGCCGACCGGGCTCGCCGACGAGCGGGTCCTCTTCGAGCTGCCGGCCGGTACCGACACCCACGCGATGACCACGGTCGTGGCCGCGCCGGACGGCACGCTGTGGGTCTCCAACGGCGACAGCGCCGACTTCCGCTTCGCCGACCCCCTCGCGCTGCGGGCGCTGGACCCCACCACCGGCTACGGCAAGCTGCTGCACGTCCTGCCCGACGGGCGCGGCGTCCCGGGCAACCCGTTCTACGACGCCGCCGATCCGTCCTCCTGGCAGAGCCGGGTGCACGCCAGCGGCTTCCGCAGCCCGTTCCGGTTCAGCCTGGACCCGGTCACCGGACTGCCGCTGCTGGGCGACGTCGGCTGGGGCACGTGGGAGGAGCTCGACGTCGTCCGGCCGGGGGCGAGCTACGGCTGGCCCTGCTGGGAGGGCGACGTGCCGACGCCGGGCTACGCCGAGCTGCCGGCCTGCCAGGGCGTCGCCCACACCGCGCCGCTGCTCACCTATCCGCACGGCCCGGCCGGCACCGCCGTCACCGGCGGGTTCACCTACACGGGCACCGCCTATCCGCCCGAGTACCAGGGTGTCTACTTCTTTGGGGACTACTCTTCCCAGCGGGTCTACACGCTGCGCCACGACGCCCGGGGCGCGATCGTCCGCGGCACCGAGGCCGACGGGTTCGGCGCGGAGAACGGCGCGCCGGTGGCGTTCGCGCCGCACCCGGAGAACGGCGACGTGGTCTGGGCCGACATCCGGGGCAGCGTCCTGCACCGGCTCGTGTACGCGCCGGGGAACCGCCCGCCGCGCGCGCAGGCCGCGGCCACGGTCGACGCGGCCACCCGCACGGTCGCCTTCGACGGCGGCCGCTCCACCGACCTGGACGGCGAACCGCTGACCCACCGCTGGGACTTCGGGGACGGCACCCTCGGCGAGGGCGCGCAGGCGGTGCACACCTACGCCGGCCCCGGGACCGAGCCGGTCACCGCCACGCTGACCGTCACCGACCCGGGCGGCGCGACCGACACGGCCACCGTGACCGTCGTCCCCGGCAACACCGCGCCGGTGCTCACCCTCAGCGCACCCCCGGGGAACCGGCGCTGGACACCGGGCGAGCCGGTGCAGGCCTCGGCCACGGCGGTCGACGCCGAGGACGGGCCGCTGACCGTGCGGTGGAGCGAGGTCCTGGTGCACTGCAGCGGCGGGCTGTGCCACCAGCACCCGGGGGAGTCGTTCGAGGGCCCCGAGTACGCCCGGCCCTTCGTCGACCACGGCCCGGGCACCCGCATGGAGGTGACCGTGACCGCCACCGACTCGCTGGGCGTGGTGGCGCGGGCGTCCTTCGCCCTGGAGCCGGTCGTGGTGACCTGAGCGGCGCTCAGCCGGCGTCCGGCCGCCCCGACGGGAGGACCGCCCGCAGCGCCGCGGCGAACCGGTCGACGTCCTCGGCGTCGTTGTAGAAGTGGGGGGAGACGATCACCCGGCCGACCTTGTCCGAGACGTCGACCCCGTGCGCGGCGAGGCCGGCGACGACGGCGGTCGAGTCGGCCGGGGCGAAGGTGACGATGCCGGCGCGGGCCCCGTCGGGGGTGATCGGCTGGACGCCCGCCCCGCGCAGCGCGTCGGCGACCTGCCCGGCGAGCGCGTCGACCCGGCCGAACACCCGCTCCCAGCCCAGCTCCTCGAGGTAGGCGGTGCTGGCGTCGAGGACGTAGAGACCCGGCAGGTTCGGGGCCGAGTACTCGAAGGACGTGCTCGGCGGCGGGTTGGCGTAGCTGCGGTAGGCCGGGGTCAGCTGCTCGCGGGCGCGCTCCCGGAAGACGCCGACCGCCGTTCCGAAGCCGGACAGCAGCCACTTGAAGACGCCGGCGCCGTACACGTCGACGCAGGACAGCTCGACCGGGGTGGCGCCGAGAGCCTGGATGCCGTCCACCACCAGCAGCGCGCCCACCTCCCGGCAGGCGCGGCCGAGCACGGTGAGGTCGAGCTTCGTGCCGGTCCACGGGTGCACGTGGGAGACCGCCAGCACCCGGGTCCGCGGGGTGAGCGCGTCGAGGAGTCGCTGCTGGCGCTCCTGCGCCCGGCCCGGGTCGACGCGCACCACCGTGGCGCCGGCGGTCTCGGCCCGCGTCCAGGCCAGCAGCACCCCCGGGTAGTCGTCGGCCGCGACCACCACCTCGTCCCGGGGGTGCCAGTCGACGCTGGCGGCGGCCAGGTTGAGCACCTCGCTGGTGTTGCGGAACCAGCCGACGTCCGCGACCGGGACGCCGAGCAGGCGGGCCAGGCGTTCCCTGGCCCGCTGCGCCGGGCGGTGCCACAGCTGCTGGGCGTCCACGCCGAGACCGGCGACGTCCCGGTAGTACTGCCCGGCCGCGGCGTCCGCCGCCGGGACGGGCAGCCCGACGCCGGCGGACTGCAGGTAGGTCCGCCCCTCGCGGTACGGGAAGTCCGCCCGGACCCGTGCGTGCCACTCGTCCACCGACGCTCCCGTCTGCCCTGTCCCGCGGGATCCCAGCCTCCCCGGCCCATGCGGCCGGGCCGACCCGTCCTCCCACCGCGTGGAAGGGCCGTTTCCCGGCGCGAACCGGTCACCCAGGCTGGGCGCTCGGAGCAGGACGACCCCGGGAGGCAGCACGTGCGACAGGAGATCCGGGCCGAGCGGCTGCACCCGCCGATCGGGCACTACACCGACGCCGTGCGCTTCGGGGACCTGCTGCACCTCTCCGGGTGCGGGCCGACGAACGAGCAGCTGGAGGTCGTGGGAGGCGACGACGCCGGCGCCCAGGCGCGACAGGTGTACGCCAACATCGGCACCGTGCTCGAGGCGGCCGGGGCGCGCCCGCAGGACGTCCTGTCGGTCACCACCTACCTCACCGACCCGGCCGACGCCGCCGCGGTCGACCGCGCCAAGCGCGACTTCTTCGGCGACGCGCGCACGGCCAGCGCCACCGTGGTGGTCGCCGCGCTGGTGGTGCCCGGCGCGAAGGTGGAGGTCCAGGCGGTCGCCGGGCTGCCCGGTGACCGCTGAGGACTGGCTGGCGCGGGTCCGGGCGGGCTTCCCGTACCTGGAGGGGCGCGCCTACCTGAACTCCGGCGGCGCCGGGCTCGCCTGGCGCGGGCAGGCGGCCGCCGCGGCGACCTACTACGACGACGTCGCCAGCCGGGGCGCCGACGGGCAGCGGACCTGGATGCGTCAGGGCGACCGCACGCGGCAACGGGTGGCCGAGCTGCTCGGCGTCCCGGCCGGGGACGTGGGGTTCTTCCGGAACACCAGCGAGGTCCTCAACCTCGCCGCGAACAGCGTCGACTGGCGGCCCGGGGACGAGGTCGTCGTCGCCGACGACGACTTCCCCTCCGTGGTCTGGCCGTGGGTGGCGGCGGAGGCCGCGGGCGGCCGGCTGGTGCGCGTGGAACCCGGTGCCGAGGGCCAGCGGGAGGACCGGCTCCTGGCGGCGCTGACCCCGCGCACCCGCGTGCTGGCGGTCTCGCACGTGCACACGGTGACCGGCACCCGCCTCGACCTGACCCGGCTCGGGCGCGCCTGCCGCGAGGTCGGCGCGCTGCTCGTCGTCGACGGCATCCAGGCGCTGGGCGCGGTCCCGGTCGACCTCTCGCACGTCGACGTCTACGGCTCGGCGGTGTTCAAGTGGCTGCTGTCGGGCTTCGGCACCGGCATCGGGGTGTTCCGGGACCGGGCGCGGGAGCTGCTCACCCCGGCCTACCGCGGCTACCGCAACGCGCCCCCGAGCAGCGCGTTCGAGTACGCCGACCCCAACTACCCCGGTCTGTACGTGCTGGACGCGACGCTGGCCCACCTCGAGCAGGTCGGCTGGCCGCGGGTGTACCGGCGGGTCGACGCCCTCGCCCAGCGCGTCCTCGACGCGGTCACCGCGATGGGCCGCGCGCCGGCCACGCCCGCCACCGCCCGCGCGGGGATCGTCAGCTTCCGCACCGACGACGCGCCGGCGGTCGTCGGGCAGCTGCTGGAGCGCGGGGTGCACGTCGTCGAGAAGAAGGGGTACGTGCGGGTGTCGCCGCACTTCTACAACAGCACCGACGACGTCGACCGCTTCGCCGAGGAGCTGCGGGCTGTCCTGCAGGGTCGGTGAGCGCCGCCGGTCAGCCCGCGCCGCGGAAGTCCGGCTGCCGCTTCTCGACGAACGCCCGCACGCCCTCACGGCCCTCCGGGTCGGCGGCGGACTCGGCGATCATCCGCGCCTCGTCGTCCAGCTGCTGGTCCAGCGTGTGGACGGCGGCCTGCCGCACCAGGGCGCGGGTGCGCACCATCGCGCGCACCGGGCCGGCCGCCACCGCGTGCGCCAGGGAGATCGCCGCCTGGTGCACCTCCTCGTCCTCCACGAGGCGGGCGACCAGGCCGAACATGTGCGCCTCGGCGGCGGTGAGCGCGCCGTTGGTGAGCATCAGCTCCAGGGCCCGGGGAGCGCCGAGGGCGCGGGTGAGCGCCCACGAGCTGCCGCCGTCCGGCGAGTAGCCGATGGCCCCGTACGCGGGCCGGATCTTCGTGGACCGGGCGCACACGACGATGTCGCAGGCCCCCATGAGCCCGACGCCCGCGCCGGCGACCGCGCCCTGCACGCCGGCGACCACGGGCACGGGCGTGTACAGCAGCGTCCGGATCACCTGGTGCCAGTCCCGCGCGAGCTGCCCGACGTAGCCGCCGGGGTCCTCGACGGAGGCGAAGGCCCGCACGTCCCCGCCCACGCAGAACCGGTCGCCGTTGCCGAGCAGCAGGACGGTGCGGGTCGATGCGGGGCGATCACGCAACGCCGCGGCGAGCTCCTCGGCCATGAGCGGGTCGAGGGCGTTGCCCGTCTCCGGCCGGTCCAGGGTGATCCGCCAGACGTCGCCGTCCACCTCGGTCAGCACCCGCGGTCGCTCGTGTGTGCTGGTCATCGCCGTCCCTCCCGTACCGGTGCAGTCACCGTAGGGGGCGCGACGCCGTCAGGCGCGGGCGGACAGCAGGGTCGGGCACCCCCGCGCCGGGGGCGCCGGGAGGTCCGGCGTCAGAACCAGGAGGGGAACCACATCCGGTCCAGCCACTCGGCGTGCGACAGCGGCTGCCCGGTCAGCACGGGGAAGAAGTAGGCGAACGTCGCCGCGACCACCCCCACGTAGAGCGCGACGACCGCCAACCCCGTCTGGCGGCGCCACGGCTCCGCGCCGGGCCGGCCCAGCACGTCCTGCAGCACGAGCACCACGGCGAGCACGAGGAAGGGCACGAGCGGGGCGGTGTAGAACACGAACATCGTCCGCTCGGGGCTGAGGAACCACGTCCCCCAGCCCGCGGCGATCGCGGTGGCCGTCACCAGCGCGGCGGGGTCGCGACGGGCGACCAGCCGCCAGGCCAGCCAGACCAGCGCCGGCGCGAACGCGAACCAGAGGGTCGGCGTCCCCACCATGAGGATGTACCGGACCACCTGGTCACCGGCTGAGTCGGTGAGCCCCTGCGGGTTCCACAGCAGGATGGGCCGGCCGTTCACCAGCCACGTCCACGGCCCCGACTCCCACGGGTGCGGCGTCGACAGGCCGCTGTGGAACCGCAGCCACTCCGCGTGCTGGTGCCACAGCGAGCGCAGCGCGTCCGGGACCCACGGCACGGCGGTGTCCGGGTTCTGCTGCGCCCACGCCTTGCCCTGCGAGGTCTCGCCGAGGAACCAGCCGGTGAAGCTGGCCAGGTAGGTCAGCACCGGGACCGCGGCCAGCGCCCACAGCGCCCCCGGCAGCCCGCGCCGGGCGGCGGTCCACGTGGGACGGCGGGCACCGGCCTCGCGCCAGGCGGCGCGGTCCCAGAACAGCGACAGGACGGCGAACAGCGCGAGGAAGTACACGCCGCTCCACTTGACCGCGCAGGCGCAGCCGAAGAGGAACCCGGCCGCCAGCCGCCAGCCGCGGGGGCCCAGCGCGAACCCGGCGCCGGCCCGCTCGCCCGCTGCCCGGACCCGCGCCCGCACGTGGTCCCGGTCGACCACCAGGCAGGCGACCGCCGAGACGACGAACGCCTGCAGGAACACGTCGAGCAGGCCGATGCGCGACAGCGTGAAGGCGATCCCGTCGAGCGCGAGCAGGACCCCGGCGACCAGGCCGAGGAACGTCGACCCGGTGAGCCGGCGGGTCAGCCGGGTGAGGACGACGACCGTGACCGTGCCGGCGACCACCGACGGGATCCGCCAGCCCTGCGAGTCGTAGCCGAACAGGTGGATGCCGCTCGCGATGAGCCACTTGCCCAGCGGCGGGTGGACGATGAACGTGTAGCCGCGGTTGTACTCGTGGCCCCACTCGAGCAGCTCCCGCGCCTCGGGCGGGTAGTAGGCCTCGTCGAACAGCAGGTCGCCGGGATAGCTCAGGTGCCACAACCGGCTGAGCACCGTGGCCAGGGCGAGCACCGCGGTGAGCGCCCACGACAGCCACCGGTCCGGGGGCAGCGGCGGGGTCCCGTCGCGGCGCGGGCGGGGCAGCGGCCAGCGGCGCACCGTCGTCGGGCGGGCCCCGCCGTGTCCCGCGCCCGCGCGCTCGGGAGCCAGCACCGCCATGGGGTCAGGGTAGTGACAGGGCCTGCCCGCCCCCGGTCCTCGCGAGCTCGCGCCGGGCCCCTGCAGGCAGGCCCACGGCGATCGGCGTGACAGGCTCGGCCGCGTGACCGGACGTCTGGTGCTGGGTGGGGCGCCGCTGGGGCAGCCCGGGGACGTCGGCCCGCGGCTGCGGTCGGCGCTGGCGACGGCCGACGTCCTGGCCGTCGAGGACACCCGCCGCCTGCACCGGCTGGCCGCCGACCTCGAGGTGACGGTGACCGGGCGGGTGGTCACCTTCCACGAGTCGGTGGAGCGCGCCCGGCTCCCGGGGCTGCTGGACGCGCTGACCTCCGGTGCGACAGTGCTGCTGCTCACCGACGCCGGGATGCCGTCGGTCTCCGACCCCGGCTACACGCTGGTGCGGGCGGCGATCGACGCGGGGGTGCCGGTCACCTCGGTCCCCGGGCCCTCGGCGGTGACGACGGCGCTCGCGGTGTCGGGTCTGCCGGTCGACCGGTTCTGCTTCGAGGGGTTCCTCCCGCGCAAGGGCGGGGAGCGGCGGTCGCGTCTGACCGGGCTGGCCGACGAGCGCCGCACGATGGTCTTCTTCGAGTCCCCGCACCGGCTGGGCGACGCGCTGGCCGACGCGGTCGAGGCGCTGGGTCCCGATCGCCCGGCGGCCGTCTGCCGGGAGCTGACCAAGACCCACGAGGAGGTCCGCCGGGGCACCCTCGCGGAGCTCGCCGCCTGGGCCGTGGACGGCGTGCGCGGGGAGATCACCCTGGTCGTCGGTGGCGCGCCGGCCGGCCCGGTGGCGCTCTCGCCGGCCGAGCTGGCCGCCGAGGTCGCCGCGGAGGAGGCGGCGGGCGCCACGCGCAAGGACGCCATCCGCGCCGTCGTCGTCCGGACCGGGCTGCCCCGGCGCACCGTCTACGACGCCGTCGTCGCCGCCAAGTCCCCCTGACCCCCTGCCCGCCGCCCGCGCCCGCACCGTGTGCACACAGCGTGATCCGGCGGGCGCCCGAACCGCGAGATGTGCACACGACGCTCCCTGTGGACGGCCGGGAGAGGCTCGCCAGCCTGATCGGCGAGCCTGCGCGCATGCCGACGGCGACCCGCCTGCCCGACCCGCTGCGGAACCGGGTGTTCCGGGGGACCGACGTGGTCCGGCGGGGGCTGCTCACCCCTGCCCAGCTGCGCGGTCCCTGCTGCCGTCGGGTCTACCGGGACGTCTACGTCGACGCCCGGGTGCCGGACACGCACCGGCTGCGCGCGCGGGCAGCGGCACGGCTGCTCCTCCCGGGCGCCGTCGTCTCGGGGCTCAGCGCCGCGGTGCTGTGGGGTGTCGACCTCGCCGACGAGCGGGACGACGTCGAGGTGGTCCTCCCGCCGGGATCGCACCCGCGACGGATCCCCGGCGTCCGGGTGCGCCGCATGCCCCTCGACCCGGCCGACGTCCGGCTGCTGGACCGCGTGCGGGTGGTGTCCCCGGTGGCGGCGACGGTCCGCGCGGCGGCGCTCCTCGAGCCGGATGACGCGGTCGTGGCGATCGACCGGCTGGTCACCGCGGGCGTCGTCGACCTGGCGGCGGTCCGCTCCCGGGTCGCCGCGCCGGGAGCTGCGTCGGCGCGGGTGCGACGAGCCTGTCGTCGTGCGGACGGCCTCGCCGAGTCGCCCCAGGAGACGCGGCTGCGGCTGCTGATGGCGGACGGCGGGTTGCCGGTCCCCGTCGCGCAGTACCGCGTCCGGCACGAGGGCCGGGAGGTGGCCCGGGTGGACTTCGCCTGGCCCGACCTGCGGGTCGCCGTCGAGTACGACGGGGCGTGGCACGCTGAGCCGGGCCAGTTCGCGAGGGACCGGAGGCGCCTCAACCGCCTCCAGGCCGCCGGCTGGACCGTCGTCTTCGTCACGGCCGCCGACCTGCACCGGCCCGCGGAGGTGCTGGCCACCCTGCGGGCGGCGGTCCGGCGATGACGGGATGTGCACGCAGCGCGGTTCCGGTGCCCGCCCGTTCGCGGTGTGTGCACACGGCGCGCGGAGTCGCCGCCGGGGTCAGAGCCAGCCGTTGCGCTTGAAGCCCCGGTAGAGGGCGACGCACACCGACAGGATCACCAGCAGCACCATGAAGTAGCCGTAGCGCCACTTCAGTTCGGGCATGAACTCGAAGTTCATCCCGTAGATCCCGGCGATCGCCGTGGGGACGGCGATGATGCCGGCCCACGCCGAGATCTTCCGCATGTCCTCGTTGTCGGCCTGCGACGTCCGGGCCAGCGACGCCTGCAGGATGGACGTCAGCAGCTCGTCGAGCCCCGACACCTGGTCGCGCACGCGGATGGCGTGGTCCTCGACGTCGCGGAAGTAGGACCGCATGGCCTCGGGGACGACGTCGATCTGCCGCTCGGACAGCTTCTGCAGCGGCACCTCCAGCGGGGACACCGCCCGGCGCAGCGACATCAGCTCCCGCTTGAGCTGGTACAGCCGCCCGATGTCGTCGGAGCGCCGGTCGCTGAACACCGCCGCCTCCAGCTCGTCGACGTCCTCCTCCACCGCGCTGGCGACGTCGACGAAGGCGTCGACCACGTGGTCGGCGACCGCGTACAGCACCGCCGCGGGCCCGAGGCACAGCAGGTCGGGCTGGCTCTCCATGGTGTGCCGGAGGTCGGTCAGACCGCCGTGCTCCCCGTGCCGGACGGTGATCACGTAGTTCGAGCCGAGGAAGACCATGACCTCGCCGGTGTCGACCACCTCGCTGGTCGCGGTCAGCTGGTCGTGCTCCACGTAGGTCGCGGTCTTGAGCACCATGAACAGCCCGTCGTCGTAGCGCTCGAGCTTGGGTCGCTGGTGGGCGTAGACCGCGTCCTCGACGGCGAGGGGGTGCAGGCCGTACCGCTCGGCGATCGCGCCGAGCTCGACCTCGGTCGGCGCGTACAGCCCCAGCCACACGAAGCCGCCGCGGGCGGTGGCCTCGGCGAGGGCGTCGTGCGGGTGGCTCGCCTCCTCGCGCCGGCCGGCGACGTAGATGCCGCAGTCGACGACCGGGCCCACGCCCTCGGCCCGGGGCGGCGTCGTCCGTGGCGGACCGGCCGGGCGGGGGCCGGCGGGGCGCGGGCGCAGCGCCGGTGTGTCCGCCGACCACTCCTCCGCCGCGCCGCGCGGGGTCTCCGTGCCGGTCATCCGCGCTCCTCTCCCGGTCGGCCTGGGCTGCCAGCGTAGGCATGCGCCCCGGCCCGGACCGTGCGACGCTGCCCGCGTCGAGCCGTGCCGGCCTCCGCCGGCCCGCCGGGAGGGGACGTCGTGGCCGCCAACACGCGCCGGGTCAAGTCCGTCGAGGACTCCATCCGGGACACCGACGAACCGGAACACCGGCTCAAGAAGCACCTCTCCGGGCTGGACCTCACGGTCTTCGGCGTCGGCGTGATCATCGGGACGGGCATCTTCGTGCTCACCGGCCTGGTGGCGCGCGACCAGGCCGGCCCCGCGGTGGCGATCAGCTTCGTGATCGCCGGCGTGGTCTGCGGGCTGGCCGCCCTCTGCTACGCCGAGTTCGCCTCGACCGTCCCGGTGGCCGGGTCGGCGTACACGTTCTCCTACGCGACCTTCGGCGAGTTCGTCGCCTGGATCATCGGCTGGGACCTCGTCCTCGAGCTCGCCCTCGGCGCCGCGACGGTGTCGGTCGGCTGGTCGGGTTACCTCAACCAGCTGCTCGACGACATCGGGATCGCGCTGCCGTCGGCGATCGCGGGCGAGACGGCGACCTTCAACATCCCGGCCATCCTGATCGCCCTCGCGATGACCGGGGTGCTCGTCCTCGGGATCAAGCTCTCGTCGCGGGTCACCGCTGTGATCGTCGCGATCAAGCTGGCCGTCGTCCTGCTGGTCATCGTGGTCGGGCTCTTCTACCTGAACGCCGACAACTACTCGCCGTTCGTCCCGCCGTCCGAGCCCGCCGGCGAGGGGGAGGGCGGGCTGCACACGCCGCTCATCCAGCTGCTCGGCTTCACGCAGGCCAGCTTCGGGTGGAGCGGCGTCCTGGCCGGTGCCGCGATCGTCTTCTTCGCCTTCATCGGCTTCGACATCGTGGCGACGGCGGCCGAGGAGACCCGCAACCCCGCCAGGGACCTCCCGCGCGGGATCATCGGGTCGCTGGCGATCTGCACCCTGCTCTACGTGGCGGTGTCCCTGGTCGTCGTGGGCATGCAGAACTACACCGAGCTCAGCGCGAGCGCGCCGCTGGCCGGGGCGTTCGCGGCCAACGGCCTGACGTTCTTCTCCAGCGTCATCTCGCTGGGCGCGCTGGCGGGGCTGACGTCGGTGGTCATGATCCTGATGCTCGGCCAGTCGCGGGTGCTGTTCGCGATGAGCCGCGACCACCTGCTGCCGCCCGGCCTGGCCCGCGTGCACCCCCGCTACGGGACGCCGTACCGCATCACCATCGCGACCGGCGTGGTCGTGGCGGTCCTGGCGGGGCTGGTGCCGCTGTCGGCCCTGGCCGAGCTGGTCAACATCGGCACCCTGTTCGCCTTCCTGCTGGTCTCGATCGGGGTGTGGTGGCTGCGGCGCACCCGGCCCGACCTCGAGCGGTCGTTCCGCGTGCCGTTCATCCAGGTGCTGCCGTGGGTCTCCGCCGCCGCCTGCCTCTGGCTGATGGCCAACCTGCCGGTCGACACCTGGCTGCGGTTCCTCGTCTGGATGGCGATCGGCGTGGGCGTCTACTTCCTCTACGGCCGCCGGCGCAGCCGGATGGCCACGGGCGAGCGCCGTCCGGCCTCCACCGGCAGCGGCGGCGGCGGCGGCAAGGACGTCTCGCGCGCCTGAGCCCCCCTGAGGGGTGAGGCACCCCGCCGCGGCCGTACAGCGAGCGCCTCCGCAGGCCGACCCGACCGGTGACAGTCGTCCCCGGCCAGGGAGAGCAGCACCGTGGCGAGCACCGTCGTCGACCCCCGGACCACCGGCGTGCCGCCGTCCACCGCCCGGCGGCAACCGCCGGTGGCGGTGCTGGCGGCCGGCGGCATCGCGGGCCTGGAGGCGGTCGCCCTGGTCGCGGGCGCGCTGACCGGCCTGGACGGACTGCTGCTGTCGCCACTGCGGCCCTCGGGCGCGGTCGTCGCGCTCGTCCTCGTCGCGCTGGCCGCCTGGGTCGTGCTGTGCGCCGGATCCGGGGCGCTGCTGGTCGACGGGTCCGGACGGCGGCTCTACACCGGGGTCGCCACCGGCGAGCTGGTGCTCGTCGGCGGCCTGCTGCTCCTGGCCCTCGCCGGTGGACTCCCCGCCCCGACCGCGCTGCCGCTGCCGGCGCTGGTCCTGCTCCTGCTCGGCGTCCCGGTGGGGAAGCTGCTGCTCGCCGGCGCGCCGACGGTGCTGGCCTGGGTGGCCGCCGGTCCCCGGGCCCCGTCCACCCGCCCCGAGCCGGCCTGCGCGCGGCCGGCACTGCAGGCCGCCACGCTGGTCACGATCGGGCTGGTCCTGTGCGCCCTCGCGCTCACCACGCCCCTGGACGGCGGCGGGACCGACGTGCCGGCGACGGTGGGCAGCAGCCAGCCCTGAACCGCTGGACGGCGCTCCGTACGCTCGTGCCGTGACTGATCGGCACATCCTGACCGCCGTGGCCTGGCCCTATGCCAACGGCCCGCGGCACATCGGACACGTCTCCGGCTTCGGCGTCCCCTCGGACGTCTTCAGCCGCTACCACCGCATGGTGGGGGACAGGGTGCTGATGGTCAGCGGCACCGACGAGCACGGGACGCCGATCACCGTCGCCGCCGACGCCGAGGGCGTGTCCCCGCAGGAGATCGCCGACCGCAACAACCGGATCATCGTCGGCGACCTGCAGTCGCTGGGCCTCTCCTACGACCTGTTCACCCGGACGACGACGGTCAACCACGCGCAGATCAGCCAGGAGATCTTCCTGGGGCTGCTGAAGAACGGCTACGTCTTCCCGCAGACGACGCTGGGCGCGATCAGCCCGTCGACCGGGCGCACGCTGCCCGACCGCTACATCGAGGGCACCTGCCCGATCTGCGGCTACGACGGCGCCCGCGGCGACCAGTGCGACAACTGCGGCAACCAGCTGGACCCGGTCGACCTCATCAACCCGCGGAGCCGGATCAACGGCGAGACGCCGAAGTTCGTCGAGGAGGAGCACTACTTCCTCGACCTGCCGGCGTTCACCCGGGCGCTGGGCGACTGGCTGGACAGCCGCCGGGGCTGGCGGCCCAACGTGCTGAACTTCGCCAAGAACCTGCTGACCGACCTCAAGCCGCGCAGCTACACCCGCGACATCGACTGGGGCGTCGCCGTGCCGCTGGAGGGCTGGCGGGACCGGCCGGACAAGCGCATCTACGTGTGGTTCGACGCCGTCGTCGGCTACCTGTCGGCGTCGATCGAGTGGGCCCGCCGGTCGGGGGACGACGACGCGTGGCGCCAGTGGTGGCAGACGCCGGACGCCGACGCCTACTACTTCATGGGCAAGGACAACATCGTCTTCCACGCCGAGATCTGGCCCGCCCAGCTGCTCGGGTACGACGGCGAGGGCGACAAGGGGGGCACCCCGGGCTCGCTCGGCCGGCTCAACCTGCCCACCGAGGTGGTCTCCAGCGAGTTCCTGACGATGGAGGGGCGCAAGTTCTCCTCCTCGCGCCAGGTCGTGATCTACGTGCGCGACTTCCTGGCCCGCTACGACGCCGACGCGCTGCGCTACTTCATCGCCGCCGCCGGCCCGGAGTCCCAGGACACCGACTTCACCTGGTCGGAGTTCCGCCGGCGCAACAACGACGAGCTGGTCGCCGGCTGGGGCAACCTGGTCAACCGCTCGGTGTCGATGGCCGCGAAGAACGTCGGCGCCGTCCCCACCCCCGGCGAGCTCACCGAGGCCGACCAGGCCCTGCTGGCGACGACGAAGGCGGCCTTCGGCCCGATCGGCGACCTGCTGGCCCGCAACCGGCAGAAGGCGGCCGCGGCCGAGGCGATGCGGGTCGTCGGCGAGGCGAACAAGTACCTGTCCGACCAGGCGCCGTGGAAGCTCAAGGAGGACCCGCCCCGCCGGGACACCGTCCTGCACACCGCGCTGCAGGCGATCAGCGACTGCAACGCGCTGCTCACGCCGTTCCTCCCGCACTCCGCGCAGAAGATCCACGAGCTGCTCGGCGGCACCGGCGTGTGGTCGCCGGCGCCGCGGATCGACGAGGTCACCGACCTCGACGACGGGTCGCCCTATCCGGTCATCACCGGCGACTACGAGTCGGCGCAGGCGGTTTGGGCGTCCCGGCCGCTGCAGCCGGGCATCCCGCTGGCCCCGCCCACGCCGGTGTTCCAGAAGCTCGACGAGTCGATCGTCGAGGAGGAGCTGCGGCGCCTGGAGGGCGAGTGACGGCCTCCGTGGCCACGCAGGCCGCCGGGGGTGGCGCGTGAGCCGGTCGGCCGCGTCGCGGGCGAACCGGCGGGGTGAGCCGCCGCCCTCCCCGGAGCCCCTCCCGTCGCCGGCGGTCGACAGCCACACCCACCTCGACATCGCCCTGGACAGCGACCGGCTGCCCGACGAGGCGGCGGTGGACGCCGAGATCGCCGCCGCCGCGGCGGTCGGCGTTCCGCGGCTGGTGCAGGTCGGGGTGGACGTCGGCTCCTCGCGGTGGTCGGCCGAGCTGGCCGCGCGGCACCCGAACGTGCTCGCCGCCGTGGCCGTCCACCCGAACGAGGCCGGCGCCGGCGCCGCCACCGAGGAGGCCCTGGCCGAGATCGATCGCCTCGCCGCGCTGCCGCGGGTGCGCGCGGTGGGGGAGACCGGCCTGGACCGCTTCCGGACCGGGTCCGGGGGCTGGGCGGCGCAGGAGGCGTCGTTCCGGGCACACATCCGGATCGCCAAGGACCGGGGGGTCGCGCTGGTCATCCACGACCGCGACGCGCACGAGGAGATCCTGCGCGTGCTCGACGACGAGGGCGCGCCCGAGCACACGGTCTTCCACTGCTTCTCCGGCGACGCCGCGTTCGCCACGGCCTGCGTCGAGCGCGGCGCCGTGCTCTCCTTCGCCGGCACCCTGACGTTCGGCAACGCCGCGTACCTGCGCGAGGCCGCGGCGCGCACCCCGCTCGACCAGCTGCTGGTGGAGACCGACTCGCCGTTCCTCACGCCGATGCCGCACCGGGGCCGACCCAACGCCTCCCGCCTGGTGCCCCTGACGGTGCGGGCGCTGGCCGGGGTCACCGGGGTGGCGCTGGACGAGCTGTGCGCAGCGCTCACGGCCACCGCCGAGCGGGTGTTCGGCCGCTGGGACGAGGAGCTGCCCGCCGGGCGGTGACGGGTCTGCTCCCGCTCCCCGCCGAAGCGTGGACACTGTGGTCGTGGGTCGCCTCATCGCCGTCGTGCTGTTCATCGCCGTCCTGGTGCCGGGTGTCCTGCTGGCGCGGGCCTGGGCCCTCGCGGCCGGCCGCCGGGCCGTCGCCGCGGCCGCCGTCGAGTTCGCCGTCCCCACCCCGGAGGGGGCGGCCACGCTGCGGCGCCAGGCGCTGCACGGCCGCCGGGTGCGCCGGCTCGGGTTCCTGCTGGGCGTCGTCGGCATCGTCGTCAGCGTGGTGCTGTTCGCCGAGGCCTCGGTGTTCCTCTGGGCGCCCGCGCTGGCCATCGGGCTCCTGACCGGCGTCGTGCTGGCCGAGGCGACCCGGCCCCGCCCCCGGTGGCGCGCCGGAACCCCGCCCCGCCGGCCCCGGCGCTCCGAGCAGATCTCGCTGCTGCTCCTGTGGTCGATGCGGGTGGTCGTGCTCGCCGAGCTGCTGACCGCCGTCCTCATGTGGCAGCGGGGCAACCTGCCCGACTCCGTGGGCTGGGTGGCGCTGGTCGTGCCCGTCCTCGCCTGGCTGCTGGCCGAGGTGGCGCTGCTGCGCGCCGTGACCCGGCCGCTGCCGGCCGAGGGGGCCGACGTGCCGGTCGACGAGGCGCTGCGGACGTGGACGGCGCACCTGGTGGCCGCGGCCGTGAGCGTCCTGGCGCTGCTGCCGCTCGGCGCGCTGCTGCTGGCCGCCGGCATCGACCTCGGCGACCGGGTGACCGAGGGCGTCGACCTGGTGCCCGTGGCGCTCGTCGCGGGCGGGTTCGCCTCGCTCGCCGCCGGCCTGGCGGTGGCCGCCTTCCTGCTCACCTGGCTGCGCCCGGTGCGGTCGAACGACCGCGCGCTGGCCGGCTGAGCCGCCCGCCGCTGCCCCTGGGAGGCGGCCGCCACACTGTGGCCTTGCTCACCGCGCCGATCTCACGCTGCGCATCCGCCCCGCCCGTCCCACCCGGCACGTCGTTCACGCAGCGTGTCGGCGCGTCCACAAGTCGACACCTCGGCCCTCTGGTTCACTCGCTGCGCACCGTTGCCAGGTGCGTCGTGTTCGTTATCGTGTCGTGACCAGCCGGGGTGGGGACCGACCCGGACGGCACCGCGACCGGGAGCGCCAGCTCCCGGTCGACTGCCGTTCGGAGCGGGAACGCGCTCGGGACCCGCCCGCCGGTGGGTCCTCCGTGCGCGCTCACCTCTGCCCGGCTCCCGTGACCCCGTGGATGTGTCGTGCACCGATCGCTGAAGCTCGCCCTCTTCGCCCTCGTCCTGCTCGGACTGGTGGGCGGCTCCCTGGCCTACTTCGCCGCCCAGAAGTCGCTGACGCTGACCGTCGACGGGCAGGCGCGCGAGGTCAGCACCTACGCCGGCACCGTCGGTGAGGTGCTCGAGGAGGAGGGTCTCCAGACGCAGTCGCACGACGTCGTGCTCCCCGACTCCGGCGCGACCGTCGCCGACGGGGACACCGTCGTCGTCAACCGGGCGCGGCCGCTCCGGCTCACCGTGGACGGCGTGGAGAGCGAGGTCTACGTGACCGCCCTGTCCGTCGACGAGGCGCTCGAGCAGCTCGGCTACCGCGCCGAGGACCTCGTGGTCTCCGCCAGCCGCAGCGAGCGCCTCCCGCTCGACGGCATGACGCTGTCGATCAGCACGCCCAAGAGCGTCACCCTCGTCGTCGACGGCCGGCAGGACGTCGTGACCACCACCGCGGCCACCGCGGGCGACCTCCTCGCCGAGCACGGCGTCACCCTCGGCCAGACCGACCGGACGAGCATCTACCCGACGCAGGCCCTGATGAACGGCATGCGGCTGCAGGTCTTCCGGGTGCGGGTGGACGAGGTCACCGTCGCCACCCCGATCCCGCACGAGACCGTCGAGACCCAGGACCCGAACGCCTTCGAGGGTGAGGAGAAGGTGACCCGGCCCGGCGTCGAGGGCGAGCAGAGCACCACCTTCCGGGTCACCGTGGTGGACGGCGTGGAGACCGGCCGCGAGCAGCTGCGCACCGCCGTCACCCGCGAGCCGGTCGCCGAGCAGGTCACCGTCGGCACCAAGGAGCGCCCCGCGGCCTCCAGCGGCAACGCGCCGTCCGCGGACGGCCTCAACTGGGGCGCGCTGGCGCAGTGCGAGTCCGGCGGCCGCCCCAACGCGGTGAGCTCCACGGGCAAGTACCACGGCCTCTACCAGTTCTCGCAGCAGACGTGGAACGCCGTGGGCGGCACCGGCAGCCCCTCGGCGGCCTCGGCCGACGAGCAGACGTTCCGCGCGCAGCAGCTCTACCAGCGCTCCGGAGCCGGCCAGTGGCCGCACTGCGGTTCCCGGCTGTTCGGCTGATCGGCTCGCTCTGACTCCGCCGCCCGAGCACACCGACGGGCTGCTGGGCCCGGCCGCGATCCGCGAGCTGGCCCAGCAGCTCGACCTGCGTCCGACCAAGTCCCTCGGGCAGAACTTCCTGCACGACGCCAACACCATCCGGCGGATCGTCCGGACCGCCGAGCTCACCCCCGAGGACGTCGTCCTGGAGGTCGGTCCCGGGCTCGGCTCGCTCACCCTCGGGCTGCTGCCGGCCGCCGCGCGCGTGACCGCGGTCGAGATCGACCCCCGCCTCGCCGCCCTGCTGCCGCAGACGGTCGGCGAGCGGTCGCCGGCCCTGGCCGACCGGCTGACCGTCGTCGAGGCCGACGCGCTGCGGATCGCCGACCTCCCCGGGCCGCCGCCCACGGCGCTGGTGGCCAACCTGCCGTACAACGTGGCGGTGCCCGTCCTTCTGCACCTGCTGGAGCTGTTCCCGACGCTGCGCCGCGCCCTCGTCCTCGTGCAGGCCGAGGTCGCCGAGCGGCTGGCCGCCGCGCCGGGCGGCGCCGCCTACGGCATCCCGTCGGTGAAGGCCGCCTGGTACGGGGAGGTGCGCCGGGCGGGCAACGTCGGGCGCCGGGTCTTCTGGCCCGAGCCCAACGTCGACTCCGGGCTGGTGTCCCTGGTGCGCCGGCCCCCGCCGCCGGGGGACCGCGCGGCGACCTTCGCCGTCGTCGACGCCGCCTTCGCGACGCGCCGCAAGGGCCTGCGCGCCGCGCTGGCCCGCTGGGCGGGCAGCCCGGCGGCGGCCGAGCAGCGGCTGCGGGCCGCCGGGATCGACCCCGCGACCCGCGGCGAGCAGCTGTCGGTCACCGACTTCGCGCGGCTGGCCGCGACGGTGCCGTCGTGAGTTGGTCGTCCCCGGGCGGCCCCGGACGGCTGACGGGGGACGGCGCCGTCGTGGCCCGCGCGCCGGCCAAGGTCAACGTGCACCTCGCGGTGGGGCCGCTGCGCCCCGACGGCTTCCACGAGCTGCGCACCGTCTACCTGGCCGTCTCCCTGTTCGACACCGTCACCGTGCGCCGGGGCGAGGGGCTGGCGCTCACCGTCACCGGCGAGGGGACGACGGGTAGCGGCCCGGACGCCGTCCCCGCCGACCGCCGCAACCTCGTGTGGCGCGCCGCCGAGCTGCTCGCCGAGCGGGCCGGGGTGCCGGCCGAGGCGACGATCGGCATCGACAAGTCGATCCCGGCCGCCGCGGGCCTGGCCGGGGGCAGCGCCGACGCCGCCGCCGCGCTGGTCGCCCTCGACGCGCTGTGGGGCACACACGCCACCCGGGGGGAGCTCGTGGCGCTGGCCGCGGAGCTCGGCAGCGACGTCCCGTTCAGCCTCCAGGGCGGGATCGCGCTGGGCTCCGGGCGCGGCGAGCAGCTCTCGCCGGTGCTGGCCCGCCGCCGCTGGGACTGGGTCCTCGGGATCGCCGGCGAGGGGCTGTCCACCCCGGCGGTGTACGCGGAGCTGGACCGGCTCCGGGCGGAGGGGCGGGTCCCCGGCGGCGCGGAGCCGGCGCCGCCGGAGCCGGTCATCGCCGCGCTGCGCAGCGGGCCGGTGCCGGCCCTGGCCGCCGCGCTGGCCAACGACCTGCAGGCCCCGGCGATCTCCCTGCGGCCGGCCCTGCGCCGGGCGCTGCGCGCGGCCACCGGTGCCGGCGCCCCGGCGGCGATCGTCAGCGGCTCGGGGCCCACGGTGGCGGCCCTGGCCGAGGACGAGGAGGCCGCGGTGCGGCTGACCGCCCAGCTGGCCGGCGAGGGCGTCTTCCGCACGGTGCGGGCGGTGCACGGCCCGGTGCCCGGTGCGCGGCTGGTCGGCTGAGGCCACCGGGAGCCCGTCGGCCGACGCCGGCTACCGGCGGTCGTCGTCGGCGAGGACGGGGTCGCGCTGCAGGTGGGCCAGCCCGTTGTAGGCGAGGTCCACCAGGCGCGCGGCCACCTCCCGCTTCGCCGGTGCGCGGATCTCCAGCCACCACTGGCCGACCAGCCCCACCATGCCCACCAGCGCCTGGCTGTAGAGCCCGGCCAGCCCGGGGTCGTACCCGCGGACGGCGAACTGCGCGGCGAGGATGTGCTCCACCCGCGCGGCCAGCTCGCCGAGCAGCGAGGGGTGCGGGCCGTGCGCCGTCGTCCCGGGGGAGTCGCGGGACAGGACCCGGAAGCCGTCGGTGTCCTCCTCGACGTAGTCGAGGAGGACCAGCGCCGCCCGCTCCAGCAGCGCCCGCGGGGAGCCGCCGGCGGCGAGGGCCGAGGTGAACCGGTCGAGCAGCTGCTGCATCTCCCGGTCGACGACGACGGCGTAGAGCGCGTCCTTGCCGCCGAAGTGCTCGTAGACGACCGGCTTGCTGACCTCCGCCCGGGCGGCCAGCTCCTCGATCGACGCCGCCTCGTACCCGCGCTGGGCGAACAGCTCGCGGCCGACGTCGAGCAGCTGCCGGCGCCGCTGCGCGCCGGTCATCCGCACCCGGGGGCGGGGAGCGCCCCCGGGGCCGCCGGTCAGGAGGTGGCCGTCGCCGCGGCCTGGCGCTTGGCGGCCAGCCGCACCGGGTCCGGCCACTTGACGTCGCGTGCCCAGCCGAGCTTCTCGAACAGCCAGATGACGCGGGCGCTGATGTCGACCTGCCCGCGCAGCACGCCGTGCCGGGCGCAGGTCGGGTCGGCGTGGTGCAGGTTGTGCCAGGACTCCCCGGCGCTGAGGACGGCCAGCGGCCAGAAGTTGGTCGCCCGGTCGCGGGAGGCGAACGGCCGGCTGCCGACGACGTGGCACACCGAGTTGATCGACCAGGTCACGTGGTGCAGCAGCGCGACCCGGACCAGGCCGGCCCAGAAGAACGCCGACCAGGCCCCGGCCCAGGTGCCGGTGACCAGCCCGCCGACGACGGCCGGCAGGGCCAGGCTGAGGAACGCCCACACCACGAACAGCCGGCTCGCGCGGCGCAGCGCCGTGTCCTTGAGCAGGTCGGGCGCGTAGCGCTCGGGGTTGGTCTGCCGGCGGTCGAACAGCCAGCCCAGGTGCGCGTGCCACATGCCCTTGAGCAGCGCCCTCGTGTCGGTGCCGTAGCGCCACGGTGAGTGCGGGTCGCCCTCCCGGTCGGAGAAGGCGTGGTGCCGGCGGTGGTCGGCGACCCACTGGACGACCGGGCCCTGGATCGCCATGCACCCGACGACGGCCAGTGCGATGCGCAGCGGCCGGCGCGCCTTGAACGAGCCGTGGGTGAAGTGCCGGTGGTAGCCGACGGTCACGCCCAGCAGCGTCAGGAAGTAGAAGCCCACGGCCAGCCCGACGTCGAGCCACGACAGCCCCCAGCCCCACACGGCGGGGACGACGGCGGCCAGCGCCAGGAACGGCACGACGACGAACACGTAGAGCGTGATCTGCTCGACCGCGCCCTTCTCCTTGCCGAGCGCGTTCGCCGGCAGGCCGGCGTCCGGGTCGGCGGTGGGGCGCACCGGAGCGGTGGGCCGGGTGGGGGCAGGGGCGGACAAGCGGCCTCCAGGGCGGTGTCGAGCCGGTCCGGCGACGGTCTCGCGCATACGGAGCCGGGTGCGAGGCCGTAACCTACGGCACCGTAGGTCCGGCCGCCTGTCGGGCTCCTGGGTGACATCCGGGAGTGGTCGGTGCCCCCGTCCGGTCGGCGACCTAGTCTCCAGGGGGACGCCGCCCGGCGTCCGCGCCGCCGGCCGTCGGCGACGCCCGCCAGTGGGGGATGGGGTAATCGGCAGCCCGCCGGCCTTTGGAGCCGGGAAGTCTCGGTTCGAGTCCGAGTCCCCCAGCCACGCCGTCCCAGCCCCAGGCACCGCCGTCCCAGGCACGAGGAGACCCGTGACCGTTCCCACCCGCCCGACCGTCGCCGCCGTCGTCGTCCTCGCCGCCGGGCAGGGCACGCGGATGCGGTCGGCCCGGCCCAAGGTGCTGCACGACCTGTGCGGCCGCAGCATGCTCGGCCACGTACTGGCCGCGGCGGAGCCGCTCGGCGCGGAGCACACGCTGGTGGTGGTGGGGTCCGGCCGGGAGCTGGTCGAGGAGCACCTGGCCGCGATCGCGCCCGGCGCGCGGCCGGTGGTGCAGGAGGAGCAGCGCGGGTCGGGGCACGCTGCCGCCGTGGCGCTGGCCGCCGTCCCGGACCTGGAGGGGCCGGTCCTGGTCGTCAACGGCGACGCCCCGCTGCTGCGGCAGGAGACCCTCGCCGCGCTCGTCGAGGGCCACTCCGCGGCGGGCAGCGTGTTCAGCGTGCTCACCGCCGAGGTCGACGACCCCACCGGGCTGGGCCGGATCATCCGCGACGGGGACGGCGCCCCCCGGGCGATCGTCGAGGAGAGCGACGCCACCGACGCGCAGCGGGCCGTCCGCGAGGTGAACGCGGGCGTGTACGTGGCGAACGCCGCCACCCTGCGCCGGGTGCTCGCGGGCCTGGCCACCGACAACGCGCAGGGCGAGCAGTACCTGACCGACGCGCTCGCCCCGCTGGTCGAGGGCGGGGCGCCGGTCGCCGCCGTCCGCGCCGAGGACCCGGCCGACGTCCTCGGCTGCAACGACCGCCGCGAGCTCGCCGCCCGCCGCCGCACGCTCAACGACCGCGTGCTCGACGAGCTCATGCGCGCCGGGGTCACCGTCGTCGACCCGGCCACCACCTGGGTCGACGTCGACGTCACCGTGGCGGCCGACGCGCTGCTCGAGCCCGGCGTGCAGCTCCGGGGGACGACGTCGGTGGCGGCCGGCGCGGTCGTCGGCCCGGACACCACCCTGGTCGACAGCACCGTGGAGGAGGGTGCCACCGTGGTGCGCTCGCACGTCCTCGGGGCGGTCATCGGCCCGGACGCGACCGTCGGCCCGTTCAGCTACCTGCGGCCGGGCACCCGGCTGGCCGGGCGGTCCAAGGTCGGGGCGTTCGTCGAGACCAAGAACGTCTCGGTGGGCGAGGACTCCAAGGTGCCGCACCTGTCCTACGTCGGCGACGCGACCATCGGGCGCGGGGCCAACATCGGCGCCGCGACCGTCTTCGTCAACTACGACGGTGTGGCCAAGCACCACACGACCGTCGGCGACCACGTCCGCATCGGCTCCGACACCATGCTCGTCGCGCCGGTCACGGTCGGGGACGGCGCCTACACCGCGGCCGGGTCGGTGATCACCTCCGACGTCCCGCCGGGGGCCCTGGCCGTGGCGCGGGCCACTCAGCGCGATGTGGCAGGCTGGGTGCAGCGGCGACGTCCCGGGACGCCCGCGGCGAGGGCCGCCGAGGCGGCCGGGGATGCGCGGGCCGCGGCAGCGGCCGACACTCGGACGACGGCGTCGGAGTAACCGTCGAGACGGCCAACCGAAGAGCAGGGGTACCCGAGCCGATGAGCGCCATCCGGCAGACGACGAGCAAGAGCCTGATGCTGTTCTCCGGCCGGGCGTATCCCGAGCTGGCCGACGAGATCGCCGGCCACCTGGGCGTGACGCCCACTCCGACCGCGGCCTACGAGTTCGCCAACGGCGAGCTGTTCGTCCGGTTCGAGGAGTCGGTACGTGGCTGCGACGCCTTCGTGGTGCAGAGCCACACGGCGCCGCTGAACACCTGGCTCATGGAGCAGCTGATCATGGTCGACGCGCTCAAGCGCGCGTCGGCCAAGCGGATCACCGTCGTCGCACCGTTCTTCCCCTACGCCCGGCAGGACAAGAAGCACCGCGGCCGCGAGCCGATCTCCGCCCGCCTGGTCGCCGACCTGTTCAAGACCGCCGGCGCCGACCGGCTCATGACCGTCGACCTGCACACCGCCCAGATCCAGGGCTTCTTCGACGGCCCCGTCGACCACCTGTTCGCCCTCGACCTGCTGGTCAAGCAGGTGTGCGAGCGCTGGGGCGAGCGCGACATCACCGTCGTCTCGCCGGACTCGGGCCGGGTGCGGGTCGCCGAGCGCTGGACCGACAAGCTCGGCGGCGTCCCGCTGGCCTTCATCCACAAGACGCGCGACCCGATGAAGCCCAACGAGGTGAAGGCCAACCGCGTCGTCGGTGAGGTCGAGGGGCGGGTCTGCATCCTGGTCGACGACATGATCGACACCGGCGGCACGATCGTGAAGGCCGCCGAGACCCTCTTCGCGGCCGGGGCCGCCGACGTGATCGTCACCGCGACCCACGGAGTCCTCTCCGGCCCGGCCGTGGACCGGCTGAAGAACAGCCAGATCAGCGAGGTCATCGTGACCAACACGCTGCCGATCGAGCCGGCCCGCCAGTTCGACAAGCTCACCGTCCTCTCCATCGCCCCGCTGCTGGGCCGGGCGATCAAGGAGGTCTTCGAGGACGGCTCGGTCACGAGCCTCTTCGACGGCGCCAGCTGACCGGACAGAGCGGCGCGAGAGTCGCGGTGTGGTCGCCGGACACCGGCTGTACCGCGGCTCCGGCGACCACACGGTGCGGACGGCGCCCGCTCGCGTCAGTTACCGCGACAACCGACAGAAGGTGCGTCGGGTACCGTGAGGGGGTTGCCCGGCGAGGGAGACGGTCCGCCCGTACTCCGTGATCGACGTGCGTGTACCTCGCAGTGAGGTGTGCCGCGCCGTGTGCCGGCTCCAGACCCAGATCCACCTCCCGAGGAGCACACCACCGTGGCTGACTACCGCCTCGTCGCCGAGACCCGCACCGAGTTCGGCAAGGGCGGCGCCCGCCGCACCCGCCGGGCCGGCCGCATCCCCGCCGTCCTCTACGGGCACGGCCAGGACGTCGTCCACCTGTCCCTGCCGGCCCGCGAGTTCGCCGCGGCGCTGCGCAACGGCGGCACCAACGCGCTGCTGACCGTCGTGCTCGACGGCAACGAGCAGCTGGCCCTCACCAAGGCCGTCCAGCGCGACCCGCTGACCCGCCAGCACGAGCACGTCGACCTGCTGCTCGTGCGCCGCGGTGAGCGGACCACCGTCGACGTCCCGATCGTCGTCGTCGGCGAGCCGGGCGTGGACGCCATCCCGAACCACCAGCTGAACACCGTCTCCATCGAGGCGGACGCCACCAACCTGCCCGACACCATCGAGGTGGACGTCACCGGGCGGACCGCGGGTCAGAACATCACCGCCGGCGACCTGGTGCTGCCGCGCGGCGCGACGCTGGTCACCGACGCCGAGGCCCTCGTCATCGGCTTCCTGGGTGCCCCCACCGCCGAGGCCCTCGAGGCCGAGCTGGAGGCCGCCGAGGCCGAGGCCGGCATCGAGCGCGAGGAGTCCGCCGAGTCCGCCGAGGAGGCCACCTCCGACATCGAGGGTGCCGTTCCGGCCGACGCCGGCGAGAACACCGGCGTCCAGCCCTGACCGAGAGCACGACCCGCAGGGGCGCCGGCGACGCCGGCGCCCCTGCGGCCGTGTCCGAGGGCCCCTTCCTCGTCGTGGGCCTGGGCAACCCCGGCCCCTCCTACGCGGGCAACCGGCACAACGTCGGCGCGATGGTGCTCGACGAGCTCGCCGCCCGCGCCGGGGTGAAGCTGTCCCCGGGCAAGGGCAAGCGGGCCCGGACGCTCATCGGCGAGGGCCGGCTCGCCGGCCGCCGGGTCGTCCTCGCGCAGCCGACGAGCTACATGAACGAGTCGGGCGGGCCGGTGCGCGGGCTGCTCGACTACCACTCGATCCCGGTCACCGACCTGGTCGTGCTGCACGACGAGCTCGACATCCCCTTCGCCACCGTGCGGCTCAAGCGCGGCGGCGGCGAGGGCGGCCACAACGGCCTGCGGTCGATCTCCCGGTCCACCGGGACCAGGGAGTACCTGCGGGTGCGCGTCGGCATCGGCCGCCCGCCCGGCCGGCAGGACCCCGCCGACTTCGTGCTCAAGGACTTCTCGGCGACCGAGCGCAAGGAGCTCGACCTGCTGCTCGCCGAGGCGGCCGACGCCACCGAGGAACTCCTGGGCGTCGGGCTCGAGGCGGCGCAGAACCTCGTCCACCCCCGCACCTGACGGCGCGTCACCGGGCGTCCCCCAACAGGTGACCCGTCCTCCCGTAGGGGTGAACACGCCTCTGGCGCGTTGACCCCGATCGTCACAGCCTGTGATGGTGACTGCGGTGTCGGGCCGTTGTGCCCAGGGGGAACGGCCCGTCGAGGGCCGGACACCACCCCCTGAGCCGACGTCCCGGCTACGCACCGTCACGCGCGTCCGGGGGGAACCGTGCTACTCGACCACACCAGGGTCCGACTGGGATCGGCTGCGGCCGTCCAGGTCCGGACCGCGCCACCACGACCGCAGGCCGGCACGCCGGCCTGGGTCGGCCGCTACTCGCTGGCCCTCACCGCCGTCGAGGTCCTCGCCGCCGCCGGCGCCGGGCTGATCGTCCTGGCCGGCCGCCCGGAGACCTGGTCCACCAGCGTTCCGCTGCCCTGGGTCGTCGCGGCCCTGGTCCTGGCGTGGCCGGTCCTGCTGCACGCCGAGGGCGCCCACTCCGAACGGGTCTTCGGCACCGGCAGCGACGAGTACCGCGCGGTCGGCAAGGCCGGGTTCGCGCTCCTCGCCGTCCTCGGCTTCCTCACCTACGCCACCGGCGTCGACCTCGGCCGCGAGCTGGTGGTCGGGGCCGTGCCGGCGCTGACCGTCGTCACCCTGCTGAGCCGCGTCACGGCCCGGTGCGTGCTGCGCCGGCTGCGCACGCGCGGCTGGTGCACCAAGCGGGTGGTCGTCGTCGGCCGCGGGACCGCCGTCCTCGAGCTGGTCGACCGGGTCCGCCGGGAGCACTACGCCGGCATGGACGTCGTCGCGCTGTGCGTGACCCCCGACGACCGCAACCGCGTGCGGGGGGTGGCCGGCGTCCCCGTGGGCGGGCTGGACGACGTCCTCGCCGTCGCCGCCGAGCACGGCGCGGACACCATCGCGGTGACCTCGGCCAGCGAGACCGCCGCCGAGTACCTGCGCCGGCTGTCCTGGCAGCTGGAGGGCACGGGCATCGAGCTGCTGGTGGCGCCGGGCCTGGTGGAGGTCGCCGGCCCGCGCCTGCACATCCGCCCGCTGGAGGGGCTGCCGCTGCTCACCGTCGAGCAGCCGCGCTTCGCTGGGTGGCAGCGGGTGGTCAAGGGCACCCTCGACCGCGTCGCCGCGGCGCTGGCGATCGTCGTCCTGGCCCCGCTCCTGCTGGGCATCGCGGTGGCGGTCACGGCCACCAGCCCGGGTCCGGTGCTCTACCGCCAGGAGCGGGTGGGGGTGAACGGGCAGGCGTTCACGATGCTCAAGTTCCGCAGCATGGTCGTCGGCGCCGACCGGCAGGTCGACGCGCTGCGGGCGGACAACATCTCCGACGGGCTGCTGTTCAAGATGAAGGTCGACCCGCGGGTCACCGCGGTCGGCCGGCTGCTGCGCCGGCTGTCGCTGGACGAGCTGCCGCAGCTGTTCAACGTCCTCGGCGGCTCCATGTCGCTGGTCGGACCGCGGCCGCCGCTCCCGGGCGAGGTGGCCCGGTACGACACCTCGGTCAGCCGCCGGCTGCTGGTCAAGCCGGGGCTCACCGGGCTCTGGCAGATCTCCGGCCGCAGCGACCTGCCGTGGGAGGAGGCCGTCCGCCTGGACCTGCGCTACGTGGAGAACTGGTCCCTGGCGATGGACACGCTGATCCTCGCCAAGACGGCCCGCGCCGTGCTCAGCCGCTCCGGCGCCTACTGATGAGCACCCCCAGTCCTGGGTGACCCTTGCGGGTGAGGGCTCCCGCTCAGCGCTCCACGACCGGGTGACCAGCGCCGATGCTCCCTGCGAGCCGACGGCTCCCGTGCGTCCCGCGCGGGTCCCCGCCGTCTGCTCGGACGCAGGGACAGGAGGCCAGGGTGGACGCCCTCAGCATCGCCATGGTGGGCACCCGCGGTGTGCCCGCCCGGTACGGCGGCTTCGAGACCGCCGTCGAGGAGGTCGGACGGCGCCTCGCCGACCGCGGGCACCGCGTCGTCGTGTACTGCCGGACGACGCCCGGGCAGGAGGGGCCGCCGCCGGCCGAGCACCTCGGCATGGAGCTGGTGCACCTGCCCGCAGCCCGCAGGCGCGCGCTGGAGACCCTGAGCCACAGCGCGCTGTCGGTGCGCCACCTGCTCACCCACCGCACGGACGCGGCGTTCGTGTTCAACGCGGCCAACTCGCCGCTGCTGCCGGCGCTGCGTGCCGCACGCATCCCGGTCGCCACCCACGTGGACGGCCTGGAGTGGAAGCGGGCCAAGTGGGGCCCGACGGGACGGCGGTACTACCGGGTCGCCGAGGCGCTCGCCGTCCGCTGGTCCGACGCCCTCATCGCCGACGCCCAGGGCATCGCCGACTACTACCGCGACGCCTTCGCCGCCCCGACGACCCTGCTCACCTACGGGGCGCCGCGCATCGAGCCGGGCGCCGACCGCCTCGCCGAGCTGGGCCTCGAGCCGGGCGGATACCACCTGGTCGTCGCCCGCTTCGAGCCGGAGAACCACGTCGACCTGATCGTCGAGGGCTACGCGGCCAGCACCGCCACCAAGCCCCTGGTGGTCGTGGGCTCCGCCCCCTACGCCGACGCCTACACCCGCCGGGTGCACGGGCTCGCCGACGGGCGGGTCCGCTTCCTGGGCGGCGTGTGGGACCAGCTGCTGCTCGACCAGCTCTACGCCAACTGCTGCACCTACCTGCACGGGCACTCGGTCGGGGGCACCAACCCCTCGCTGCTGCGGGCCATCGGCGCCGGTGCGGCGGTCACCGCCTTCGACGTCGACTTCAACCGGGAGGTCGTGGCCGACGCCGGCCGCTACTTCCGGACGCCGGCCGACGTCGCGCGGCACGTGGTCGAGGTCGAGGCCGACCCCGCGGGCGTGGCCCGCGCCGGGGTGCGGGCCCGCGAGCTCGCCGGCGGCTACGACTGGGACCAGGTGGCCGCCGGGTACGAGGAGCTGGCCCGGGCCCTGGCCGAGCGCCGCTTCCCGCGCCGCCGGCCCTCCGGGCGCCGGAGGCCGACCGCCGCAGACGCGCCGCCGGCGTGGGCCGGGCCGCTGGACGGGCCGGCGGCGGGGGAGGGTGCGCTCGCGCCCGTGCCCGCTCCGGCCGCCGCGCCCGAGGCGGAGCGCACGCTGGCAGGGCAGCAGTGACCGCCACCGTGCGGCCGGCCCCGGCACCCGTCACCGGGGTGGCCGATGCCCTCCGCCGCCTGGGGAGCGCGCAGAAGGGCGCCCAGGGCGCGCCGGCCTACTCCCGCTTCGTCAACCGGCGGCTGGGTCGGCTGGTGGCCGCCCTGGCCGCTCCCACGCGGCTCACGCCGAACGCCGTCACCGGGATCAGCGCCGCCTTCACGGCCACCGGCATCGCCGTCCTGGCACTCGCCCGCCCGGGTTGGCTCACCGGGATCGCGGTGTCGGCGTGCCTGGCGGTCGGCTACGCGTTCGACTCCGCCGACGGTCAGCTGGCCCGGCTGCGCGGCGGCGGCTCGCCGGCCGGCGAGTGGCTGGACCACATGGTGGACGCCGCGAAGACCTCGAGCCTGCACCTCGCCGTCCTCGTCTCCCTCTACCGGGCCGGGACGGTGGACGGCCCGCTGCTGCTCGTGCCGCTGGGCTTCTGCGTCGTGGCCGCCGTGCTGTTCTTCGGCACCATGCTCAACGAGGCCCTCCGGGAGCGGCACGGCGCGGTGACCCGTGCCCAGCGCACCGCCGAGCGGCCCAGCGTGCTGCGCTCCCTGCTGGTCGTGCCCACCGACTACGGCCTGCTGTGCTGGGTGTTCGTCCTGCTGGGCGCCCCGGCCGTCTTCTTCCCCGCCTACTCGCTGCTCTTCGTGGCCACGGCCGGCTATCTCGCCCTGGCCTGCGTCAAGTGGTTCGGCGAGATCGGCCGGCTGTCCCGATGAGCACCTCCGACACGAAGGACGACCCGATGACCACGATGTCCCCTGAGGCGCCGCCCGCGCCGTCCACGCGCCGCCGGCTGCTGGTCGCCGCCGCGGTCGTCGTCCTGGTCGCCGCCGTGGTGGGCGTCCTGCTCGCCCTCTCCGGTGGGGAGGGCGACGGCACGGCAGCCGCCGCCACCCCGACCGCGCCGTCGGCCGGTGCGACCGCACCCGCGCCGCTGCCCACCCCCGAGCCGACCGGCCCGACCGAGGACGTCGACGAGCCCCCGGCGGCCCTGCCGGAGGTGGCCCTCGACGAGCCGGCCGCCGTGGGCAACGGGGTGGTCGCGCGCATCGCCGACCTCGAGGCGATCGACGGGACCGCGGTCGGCCCGGGCAACATCGCCGGCCCGGCGCTGCGGGTGACCGTCCGGATCGAGAACGGCACCGAGGAGGCGGTCTCCCTGGGCGGCGTGGCCGTCAACGTGTCGCACGGCCCCGACCGCACGCCCGCCTCCCCGCTGGACGACGAGTCCCAGCGGGCCTTCGACGCCATGGTGCAGCCGGGGGAGTCCGCCGACGGGGTGTACGTGTTCAGCGTCCCGTCCGACGCCCGCGACCAGGTGACCGTCGAGGTCGGCTACCAGGCCGGCGCACCGCTGCTGCTGTTCACCGGCACCGCTCCCTGACCGCTGCACCTCGCCTCCCGGCCCCCGTCCCCGCCACCCGGCGCGGGACGGGGGCCGGTGTGCGTCCGGGCCCGGATCTCACCCGGAGGGGGTGCTGGCGGTCCTCACGGTGCGTGAGCACGATCCGCCTCTGACCTGCACGAACGTCCTGGTCGTCACCGGATCGGGCGGGGTGATCACCCTGGTCCGGCCTCCTTCGTCACGCTTAGTGTTCGGCGCTCGCCCCCATCGGGGCGGCGGACACGGGCAAGACACACGGGGAGCACCTCATGGGGGAACGGTCTTCGGCTGCGCCGAAGCGGGTGGTGGCGGGTGCGCTCAGTGCGCTGCTGATGGCCGGGGGTCTGGCCTTCCTGGCCCCGGGGACGGCGGCGGCGGACTCCGCGCCCGCGGTCCCGTCGCCGACCAACCCGGCCACGGTCGCGGCCGACCCGCTGCCCACCGTGCAGGTGGACGGCGTCGTCTGGTCGCAGGTGGTCGTCGGCAACACCGTCTACGCCGCTGGCAAGTTCGGGCGCGCCCGCCCGGCGGGAGCGGCGCTCGGGACGCAGGAGACGGTGCGCAACAACCTGCTGGCCTACGACATCCGCACCGGCGCGCTGGTGACGTCGTTCGCGCCGGACCTCAACGCCCAGGCGATGGTGGTCGCCGCCTCGCCCGACGGCACACGGCTCTACGTCGGCGGTGACTTCACCCGGGCCAACGGCCAGGTGCGCAACCGGATCGCCGCCTACGACACCCGCACCGGCGCGCTCGTGGGCAACTGGGCGCCCAGCGCCAACGGCCAGGTGCGGGCGCTGGCCGCCACGAACGACACCGTCTACTTCGGCGGCAGCCTCACCGCGGTGGGCCCGGTGAGCCGGACCCGGCTGGCCGCGGTCCGTGCCTCCGACGGCGGCCTGCTCCCGTGGGCCCCGGTGCCCGGGGTGGGCCCCTCCGAGTTCAACCGGGACGGGAACCGGGCCACGAGCAACACCGCCATGGCCCTGGTCGTCACCGGGGGTGGGTCGCAGGTCGTCGCTGCCGGCCGCTGGGACACCATGGGCGGCGTCCGGGCCACCGGCGTCACCGCGCTGGACCCGGTCACCGGCGCGAACCGCGGCTACGCCGTCAACACGGTGCTCACCAACCAGGGCATCAACTCCGCCGTCTACAGCCTCTCCACCGACGGCGCGAACGTGTTCGGCACCGCCTACGACTACTGGGGCCCGGGCAACCTCGAGGGCTCCTTCTCGGTGCGCGCCTCGGACGGCGCCATCAACTGGGTGAGCAACTGCTACGGCGACACCTACGCCAGCTTCCCGATGAACGGCGCGCTCTACCACGCCGGCCACCCGCACCAGTGCGGCGAGATCGGCGGGTTCCCCGAGCAGTCCCCGAGGGTCAACAAGTTCGCCATGGCGCTGTCGGTGGCGCCCGCCGGCTCGGGCACCAGCTCGCGCCTGTACGGCGGTTCGTGGCAGGGCAAGCCCGCCCCGGCCCCGCTCGCCTGGTTCCCGAGCTTCGCCGCCGGGACGTTCACCCAGCAGAACCAGGCCACGTGGAGCGTCTCGGGCAACGGCACCTACGCCGTCTACGGCGGGGAGTTCCCGCGGGTCGGCGGCGTGGCGCAGCAGGGCCTGGTGCGCTTCGCCGTCCCGTCGTCGGCCCCGAACAAGGTGGGACCGGACTTCGGGCCCGTGCTGACGCCGTCGGTCACCTCGCCCACGGCCGGTGCCGTCCGGGTGGTCTGGCGGGCCACCTCGGACCCCGACAACGTCAGGCTGACCTACCGCGTCACGCGGGCCGACCGGCCGGGCCAGACGATCTACTCGACCACGGCCGACTCGACGTGGTGGGACCGCCCGGCGCTCGGCTTCACCGACCGCGACGTCGTCCCCGGTCAGACCTACAACTACAAGGTCACCGCGGTCGACCCGTTCGGCAACACCGCATCCGGCAACTCCGTCCCGGTCACCGTCGCTGCCGCGGCTCCGGCCGGCTCCGCCTACGCCGCCACCGTGCTCGCCGACTCGCCGCAGCACTACTGGCGCCTCGACGACGCGGCCGGCACCGGTCGCTCGGTCGACCAGGTCGGCGTCGACGACCTGCTGTTCGGGTCGGGCGTGACCCAGGGCGGCACCGGGGCGACCGCCGGGACCCCGGGCGCGTCGGCCGCCTTCAACGGCACGGTGAAGGGCACCGGCGCCATGTCCACCCGCGGTCCGGCGCCGAACACGATGAGCGTGGAGACCTGGTTCAGCACCCGCTCCGTGGACGGCGGGGTGCTGCTCGACTTCAGCGACGTCGAGACCGGCCTCAACGGCGGCGCCCACGACCGGATGCTCCACCTGGACACCGCCGGTCACGTGCTCTTCTCGGTCTGGCCGGGCTGGGTGGCGACCGTCGCGAGCCCCGGCTCGTACAACGACGGTGCGTGGCACCACGTCGTCGCGACCCTGGGCCCGGCGGGCATGGCTCTCTACGTCGACGGCCGGCTGGTCGGGTCGCGCACCGACGCGACCGGCGGGCAGGACTTCCGCGGGGCGTGGCGGTTCGGTGGCGACGGCCGGTGGACCGGCAACACCGACTGGTTCACCGGCCGGCTCGACGAGGTGGCGGTCTACGGCACGCCGCTGAGCGCCGCCCAGGTCCGCACCCACCACGACGTGGGCCGGTCCGGCGTCGCCGCGAACCGGGCTCCGGCCGCGGTGTTCGGCTCGTCGGTCACCGACCTGACGGCGTCCTTCGACGGGCGGGCCTCGTCCGACGTGGACGGGACGATCCGCAGCCACAGCTGGTCGTTCGGTGACGGCACCACCGGCACCGGCGCCACGGTGCAGCACGCCTACAGCCGCCCGGGCACGTACTCGGTGCGCCTGACGGTGACCGACTCCGCCGGTGCCACCGGGACGGTGACCCAACCGGTGACCGTCACCGCCCCCGTGCCCAACCAGCCGCCGACCGCCGCGTTCACGGCGGCCGCGACCGGCCTGGTCGCCCGCGTGGACGGCACGGCCTCGGCCGACGCCGACGGCACGGTCGCGTCCCACGCGTGGGACTTCGGCGACGGCTCGTCCGGCACGGGCGGAACGGCGTCGCACGCCTACCCGAAGGCCGGCACGTACACCGTGCAGCTGACCGTCACCGACGACGACGGCGCCCGGACGACCACCACCCGCCAGGTGACCGTGGCGCCGACGGCCGGCCCGCAGGTGCTGGCGCAGGACGCCTTCGGGCGCACCGCGACCAACGGGCTGGGTTCGGCCGAGGTCGGTGGGGCGTGGACGGCGTCGGTGGGCGCCACCCGCCTGTCGGTGACCCCGGGTGCCGCGGAGTTCGGGCTGCCGGGTGCGGGCAACAACACCGCGGCGTTCCTGGGTGAGGTGGCGCAGACGGCGGCCGACGTGCGGACGTCGTTCACGCTGAGCGCGGCGCCGACCGGGACGGGCACGTACGTGTACGTGACCGGCCGGCGGGTGGGTGCCAACCAGGAGTACCGGGTGCGGGTGCGGGTGATGGCCGACGGCAAGGTCGGGCTGGCGCTGTCCCGGCTGTCCGGTGGCGAGTCCTTCCCGGGTGGGGAGGTCGTGGTGACCGGGGTGACCTGGTCGCCGGGCGCGGTCCTCAACGTCCGGGTGCAGGTCACCGGCACGGGCACCACGCAGGTCACCGGCGCGGTGTGGGCCGAGGGGTCGGCCGAGCCGGCGCCGCAGCTGGTCCGCACCGACACCACCGCCGCCCTGCAGGCGCCCGGGAGCGTCGGCCTGGCCGTGCACCGGCCCGGCGGCACCACCGCCGCCACCACGGTCCGCGTCCCCCGGTTCGCGGTGACCGAGGTGCGGTGACCCCAGGGCGCTGATCGCGGGGAGCGACGGCCGGCATCTCGCCGACCGTCGCTCCCCGCTCACGTTCCGTCATCTACACCCCCCTCGGTGGGGGGATCAACACGGCCCGTCACCGGATCGGGTGTACCTGCAGGTCAGAGCCTCGTGTCATGGTCACTCTCGGTACACGCCCATCGCATGCCGTGGTGGGCGGTCGAGACCTGGGGGAACGGCATGAGCACATCGACGGCGCCTGCGCCGAAGCGGGTCCTGTCCGGACTGGTCACCGTGGCACTGGGAGCGGGCGTCTTCAGCCTGCTCCCGCCGGCCGCGGCATCGGCCGACACGGCCCCGGCGGGGCAGGTCTCCGCCGCGTCACCGACGACGGTCAGCGCCGACGCGCTGCCCACCGTCCAGATCAACGGCGTCGCCTGGTCGCAGGCCGTCGTCGGCAACACCGTCTACGTCGGCGGGGCCTTCAGCACCGCCCGCCCGGCCGGCGCCGCCGCGGGCACGCGGGAGACGCCGCGGGCGAACCTGCTCGCCTACGACATCCGCACCGGCGAGCTGATCACCTCGTTCGCGCCGAAGCTCAACGGCCAGGTGCTCACGGTCACGGCCTCGCCGGACGGCGAGCGGATCTACGTCGGCGGTGACTTCACCGAGGTCGACGGCCAGGTCCGGCGCCGGGTGGCCGCGTTCGACACGGCCAGCGGCAGCCTGGTGACCACCTGGAAGCCGAGCATCAACAGCCAGGTCCGGGCCATCGCCGCCACCGACGACACCGTCTACCTCGGCGGCAGCATCACCGCCGTGGGCGGCGTCAGCCGGTCCCGGCTGGCCGCCGTGCGCGCCTCCGACGGCGGGCTGCTGCCCTGGGCCCCGGTGCCCGGCGTGGGCTCCACCGCGGGCAACAGCAACGGCGCCAAGGGGACCAGCGACGCCGTCCTCTCCCTCGTGGTCACCGGCGGGGGCGACCAGGTCGTCGCCGCCGGCCGGTTCGACTCCATGAACGGCCGCAAGGCCACCGGCGTCGCCGCGCTCGACCCGGTCACCGGCGAGAACCGGGCGTTCGCGATCAACCAGCTGATCACCAACCAGGGCGTCAACTCCGCCGTCTACAGCCTCTCCACCGACGGCGACGTCGTGTACGGCACCGCCTACGACTACTACGGGCCCGGCAACCTCGAGGGCTCGTTCGCGGTGGCGGCCGACGGCGGCACGGTCATCGAGGTCAACGAGTGCCGCGGTGACACCTACTCGAGCTACGCCATGAACGGCGCGCTCTACGTCGCCAGCCACACCCACGACTGCGGCAACATCGGCGGCTTCCCCGAGCAGAACCCGCGGGTGCACAAGTTCGCCAGTGCCTACAGCACCGCGGCCACCGGCAAGGTCGGGAACAGCACGCTCGCCAACGGCAACTTCCGCGGCAAGCCGGCCGGCACCCAACTGGCCTGGTTCCCGACGATGACGCCGGGCACCACCACCGGCCAGGGCCAGGCCGGCTGGCACGTCACCGGCAACGGTGAGTACCTCGTCTACGCCGGCGAGTTCCCGCGGGTCAACGGCGTCGGGCAGCAGGGCCTGGTCCGCTACGCGGTGCCGGGCAGCGCCCCCAACCGGGTCGGCCCGAGCGCCGAGGGCTTCACCGCCACCGCCACCTCGCCGGCCCCCGGCCAGGTCGCCGTCTCCTGGAAGGCGACCAGCGACCAGGACAACGCCACCCTCACCTACCGCGTCGAGCGGGAGGGCGCCGAGCTCCCCGTCGCCGAGCGGGTGCAGGCCTCGACCTGGTGGAACCGCCCGGCCATGTCGGCCACCGAGGCCGGCGTCAGCGGCTCGCTGCGCTACCGCGTGGTCGCCACCGACCCGTTCGGCAACACGGTCGCCACCGGCTGGGCGGCCGTGGAGGTCGCCGCGCCCACGGCTGCGCAGGGCCCGCGCTACGCCGACGCCGTCCGCGCCGACAACCCGCAGTCGTACTGGCGGCTGGGGGAGACCGGCACCGGGACGACGGCCGCCGACGCGCAGGGCCGCGCCGCCCTGACCGTCGGCTCCGGCGTCAAGCGCGGCGTCGAGGGCGCCACCGCCGACCGGGACACCGCCTACGAGTTCAACGGCACCGCCGCGGCGACCCTGTCGACGGGCACCGCGACCGCCGCGCCGAACACCTTCACGCAGGAGGCGTGGTTCCAGACCGGCTCCACCACCGGCGGGCGGATCATGGGCTTCGGCTCCGCCAAGACCGGCGCGAGCTCGACCTACGACCGCCAGGTCTACCTCGACGCGCGCGGCCGGGTCGTCTTCGGCGTCAACGTGCGGTTCCTGTTCTGGAACCTGCCGACGACGGTCACCAGCACCGCGTCCTTCAACGACGGCAAGTGGCACCACGTCGCGGCGAGCATGAGCAGCAAGGGCATGGCGCTCTACGTCGACGGCACGCTGGTCGGCTCGCGGACCGACGTCACCTCCGGGCAGGCCTACAACGGCTACCTGCGGGTCGGCAGCGACAAGGGCATGGGCGGGGTGGACACCTTCACCGGCCGGATCGACGAGGTCGCGGTGTACGGCACCGCGCTCACGGCGGCCCAGGTCGCCGGGCACGCCGCCGCGGCCGGCCCGGGCCAGCCGGTCAACGCCGCCCCCTCGGCCCGGTTCGCCAGCAGCACCGACGAGCTGACCGCCGCCCTCGACGCGGGCGCCTCGTCCGACGCCGACGGCACCGTCGCCTCCTACGCCTGGGACCTCGGCGACGGCCGGAAGGCGACCGGGCGCACGGTGACCCACGCCTACGCGGGCGCCGGCACCTACGTCGTCACGCTGACCGTCACCGACGACCGCGGCGCGACCGCCGTGGCCAGCCGGCTGGTGACCGTGGCCCCCGCGCCGCCGAACCAGGCGCCGACGGCGGCCTTCACCACCGCGGCCAACGGCCTGACGCTCGCCGTCGACGGCACCGGCTCGGCCGACGCCGACGGCACCGTCGCCGCCTCCTCCTGGGACTTCGGGGACGGCGCCACCGCCACGGGGACGACCGCCGAGCACACCTACGCGGCGGCCGGCACCTACGCGGTGCGCCTCACGGTGACCGACGACGACGGCGCTCCCGCCACCACGGAGCAGCAGGTCGTGGTGACCGCCCCGGTGAGCGGCGACATCGTCGCCAAGGACACCTTCAACCGCACCGTGCAGAACGGCCTGGGCTCGGCCGACGTCGGCGGCGCGTGGACGGCGTCGGTGGGGGCTCCCCGCCTGTCGGTGACCCCCGGTGCCGCCGAGCTGGCGCTGCCGGGCGCGGGCAACAACACCGCCGCGTACCTCGGCGGGGTCGCCCAGACCAGCGCCGACGTCCTGACCTCGTTCTCGCTGTCGTCGATGCCGACCGGCAACGGCACGTACGTGTACGTGACCGGCCGGCGGGTCGGCAGCGGTGAGGAGTACCGGGTCCGGGTCCGCGTGATGGCCGACGGCAGGGTCGGGCTGGGGCTGTCCCGCCTCACCGGCGGCGCGGAGTCCTTCCCCGGCGGAGAGGTCGTCGTCCCCGGCCTGACCTACACCGCGGGCAGCACGCTGGACGTCCGGGTGCAGGTCTCGGGCACCGGCACCACCGAGGTGGCGGCCTGGGCGTGGACGCAGGGCACCGCGGAGCCGACGGCGCCGCAACTGGTGCGCACCGACACGACCGCGGCCCTGCAGGCCGAGGGCGGGCTCGGCCTGGCCGCGCACCGGCCGGGCGGCTCGACGGCGGCGACCACGGTCCGGGTCACCGGTTTCCGCGTGCTGGCCGTGGGTGCCGAGGCGGTCGAGAACGCGGTCCCGGTGGCGGCCTTCACGGCCACGGCCGACGGGCTCACCGTCGCGGTGGACGGCGCCGCCTCGACCGACGCCGACGGCTCCGTCACCGCCCACGCGTGGGACTTCGGCGACGGCGTCCCCGCCACCGGTCGCACCGCGTCGCACACCTATGCCGCGGCGGGCACCTACCCGGTGACCCTCACCGTGACCGACGACAGCGGCGCCACCAGCAGCACCACCCAGCAGGTGGAGGTGACCGCGCCGCCGGCTGCCACGGTCCTCGCCGGTGACGCCTTCGGGCGCACCGTCTCCGGCGGCCTGGGCACGGCCGACGCCGGCGGCGCCTGGGTCGCGTCGGCCGGCGCTCCCCGCCTGTCGGTGACGCCGGGCGTGGCCGAGCTGGCACTGCCGGGTGCCGGCAACAACACCGCCGCGTACCTGGACGGGGTCGCCCAGACGGCGACCGACGTGCGCACCTCGTTCTCCCTGTCGGCGATGCCGACCGGCAACGGCACGTACGTGTACGTGACCGGCCGGCGGGTCGGCAGCGGTGAGGAGTACCGGGTCCGGGTGCGGGTGATGGCCGACGGCAGGGTCGGGCTCGCGCTGTCCCGCCTCACCGGCGGCACGGAGTCCTTCCCCGGCGGAGAGCTGGTCGTGCCCGGCCTGACCTACACCGAGGGCGGCACGCTGAGCGTCCGGGTGCAGACGGCGGGCAGCGGCAGCACCGAGGTGCGGGCGACCGTCTGGTCGGCCGACGCCCCGGAGCCCGGCGCTGCGCAGCTGGTCCGCACCGACACGACCGCGGCCCTGCAGGCGCCCGGCTCGGTGGGCCTGGGGGCGCACCGCCCCGGCAGCACCACCGCCGCCACCGCCGTCCGGGTCACCTCGTTCGGCGTCACCGCGATCGGCTGATCGCACCCCCGTGCCGGGGCCGGCTCCCCTCGCGGGGTGCCGGCCCCGGTGCGTCTCACCCGTCCGGGGTGGCGGCTCTCCCGCCCGCCCCGTCTGCGTTGGGAGGATCGTCCGATGACCCGACTGCTCCGGCTGGCCCGGCGGCCGGCCGCCGGCGCGGTCGCCGGTCAGGTCACCCAGGCCGTTGCCGGCCTGGTCCTCTCGGTGGCCGCCGCCCGGGAGCTCGGCGCCGCGGGGCTGGCCACCTTCGCCCTCCTCCACGGCGCCGTCGTGCTGGTCACCGCCCTGGTCAGCGGCCTGGTCGGCGACTCGCTCACCGTCCTCGACCGGCACGACCCCGGCGTCCGCGCCGGCCTGCACGTGTGGGCCGTGGCGGTCGCCGGGACCGCCGGCGTCGCCGGCGCCGTCCTGGGCGCCGCGACGGGCGTCGTCCCCCTCGGCGGGGCCGTGGTCCTGGGGCTGGCCGGGACCGCCTTCGTCCTCGAGGACACGCTGCGCCGGTTGCTCATGGCCACCGGGCGGTTCTGGGACCTGCCCGCCGTCGACGGGACGAGCCTGGTGCTCGCCGTCGGCACCCTGGCCGCCTGTGCCGCCACGGGCCCGCTGACCCTGACGTCGTTCGTCCTCGCCCTCCTCGTCGGCCAGGCCGGCGCGGGAGCCGTCGCCTGGGCGCGGCTGCCGGCGGACGAGCGGCCGCACGGCCCCTGGCGGGCGCCGGACCTGGCGGCCGTCTGGGACTTCGGGGTGTGGCGGGCGGCCGCCCAGGCCGTCCGTCCGACCCTGCTGACCGGGCTGCGGCTGGCCGTCGTCGCCCTCGCCGGTGCCGCGGCCTACGGGCCCCTGGAGGCCGCGCGGGTGTACACCGCACCCACGCTCGTCCTCGTCACCGGCCTCGGCTCCTTCCTGCTGCCGCACTCGGTCGCGACCCGCGACCGGCCGGCCGCCGAGCAGCTGCGCGCCGCGGACCGCGCGGTGTGCGCGCTGGCCGGCGCCGTCGCGGCGCTGGGCCTGCTCACGCTGGCGCTGCGGCCGCTGGTCGAGCCGCTGCTCACCGGCGGCGCCTACGCGGTCCCCGCGGCCGCCGTCGCCGGGTGGGGGGCCTACGCGGTTGCCAGCGCCGTGCTGCTGCCGTACTCCGCGATGGCGACGGTGCACCGCCGGCAGCGCCTGGTCCTGGCCCTGCGCCTGCTGGAGGGCGTCGGGCTCGCGGCCGTCGTCGTGCTGGTCGCCGTCGCGGCGGACGGCGTCGTCTGGGCGCCCCTGGTGCTGGCGGTCGGCCCGCTGCTGGTCGCGGTCGCCGTTCGGCAGGCCGTGCTGCGCCCGATGGCCGGTGCGGTCGTCGTCGTCCGCCCGGAGCCGGTCCCGGCCTGACGGGACGGCGGAGGGCCGGACCCCCGCGGGAGCCCGGCCCTCCGCCCCCGTTCAGCCGGCGGCCGGCGCCGGGCCGTAGGTCAGGTGCGCCACCCCGTTGCTCAGGCTCTCCGCCCCGAGGAGGGCCATCGGCGTGCGGGGCGCGCCGTCGGGGAACAGCCGGATGCCGGTCCCGACCGCCAGCGGGTACACGAACAGGTGCAGCTCGTCGACCAGGCCGTCGGCCAGCAGGGCCCGCACCAGCGTGGCGCTGCCGCTGACGTAGAGGTCCCCGGACTCCTCCTGCTTGAGCGTCCGCAGGCGGTCGGCGTCGTAGCCGCCGACGACGGTGGAGTTGCGCCACACCGACTCGGCGTCGGTCAGGCTGGAGGAGACGACGTACTTGCGGGTGTCGTTGAAGAACGGCGCGCCCTCGTCCTCCTCCACGGTCCGGGTCGACCAGGCCGGCGCGAACATCTCGAAGGTGGTGCGGCCGAGCAGGATGCCCGACGCCGAGCCGGTCAGCGCCCCGATGGTCGCGGCCAGGTCGTCGGGAAAGCCGTAGTCGACCGTCCACATGGGGGCGTCGACCACCCCGTCGACGGTGGTGAACTCGTGCACCTTGATGGCGCCCATGGCGTGCTCCTCAGCTGGTCGGCCCGGCAGCGTGTCCCCGCGCCGGCGTCGTGGTGTCGGAGGGGAGACGATGGCGCACGCCGGTTCTCATCGGTGTCGCCGGGGCGTCTGCTCAGCGGAGGGCTAGTCGCTCCTCGACGGCGGCGCGGATGCGGCCCACCACCTCGCTCCACGTCGGCACCTCGACCGCCGGGCTGGCGCTCGGCGGCCCGGCCAGCTCGGCCCGCACCACCGCGGCGATCGCGGCGGGATCCCGCGGGTCGAAGAACGCCGCGCCCGGGGCCAGCTCCCGGAAGGCGGGGATGTCGCTGAGCGCCATCGGGGCGCCCGACAGCGCGGCCTCGACGACGGGCAGCCCGAAGCCCTCGTCGAGCGACGGGAAGACGAACAGCCGGCAGTTCTCGTAGAGCCAGGTGAGCGCGCCGTCGTCCACCCCGCCGACGAAGCGCACCCGCGGGTCGGCCGGGTCGTGCCCGGCGGCGGCGAGCCCGTCGGGTTCGCCGACGACGACGAGCGGCCGCTCCGCGGTCACCAGGCCCTCGGCGAGGACCGCGGCGAGCAGCCGGCCGGTGTTCTTGCGCGCGTTGAGCCGGCCGACGCAGAGCAGGAAGCCGCCGGGTGCCAGCCCCAGCCCGGGGTCGGTGGCCCGGCGCCCGCGGAAGGACTCCGGGACGCTCAGCCCGACCGGCACCACCCGGTCGGCCAGGCCCGGGCGCACGCGGGCGATGCGGTCGGCCTCGGCGCGGGTGGAGGTGAGCACCAGGTCGGCCCGCCGCGCCGACCACGGCATGCCGGCGAAGTACAGCCGCTCCGGGCGGGTGAAGAACTCGGGGTGCTCGTCGAACATCAGGTCGTGGACGAACGTGGCCCGCAGCGCCCGCGTCCGCAGCGGCGTGAAGTTCTGGGCGAGGACGACGTCGGCGTCGGCCGCCGTCCCGAGCTCGGTCAGCACGCTGACCCCGTGCGGGGACAGCCGCACCGGCGCGATCCGGACCGGCAGGTCGCCCACCAGCTCGCGCACCTGGGGGAGCTGCCGGCGCGGCACCGCCACGGTCAGCTCGTCGTCGGGCCGGTCGGCGGCCCAGGTGCGCACGAAGGAGTCGACGACCCGCCGTCCCGACGGCTGGCCGTCCACCCACCAGTACGCGTCCAGGAGCACCCTCATCGGACCGGTTCCCCCTCCCGCGCCGCCGCAGCCGGGGCGAGCTCCTCCCGCAGCCGCTCGCGGGACCCGCCCTCGGCCAGCAGCGAGACGGCGACCAGGCACAGGAACGCCGGCGTCGCGTCGAACAGGCCGCTCTCCACGCTGCTGCGGCCCAGCAGGAACACCAGCAGGCCGAGGAACAGCGCCCGGTGGGTGCGGGGCGCCCGGAGCGCCCCGCGCACCGCCCAGGCCGCCCAGCCCGCCGCGACCAGCAGCCCGAGGACGCCGGCCTGCACGAGGGCGGAGACCCAGCTGCTGTCCAGCGGCTGCTCGTCCCACCACTGCCCGCGGACCGCGATGACCTTGACCGACAGGCCGCCGCCGAAGACCAGCTGCCAGCCGCTCTGCGCCCACGTGGTGGCCGCGTCCCAGGCGATGAAGCGGGACTCCAGCGTGCTGGTCCCCGCCCCGTCGCGGGCCAGGAAGCCGGTGAGGACGCCGGTGGTCAGCGCAGCCACCGTCGCGACCGCCGCCAGGACCAGGCCACCGACGACCAGGCCGACCGGCGGGCGCCGCAGGTGGGCCACCACCACGGCGAGCCCGAGCAGGAGCATGAGCAGGCCGGTGCGCGACCCGGTCGCCCACACGACGGCGAGCGCGGCGACGACGACCGGCGCGCTCCACCACCGCGGCTGCTCCAGCACGGCCAGCCAGGCGACGACGAGCACGACGATCCCGGCCAGCAGGGCCAGCTCGTTGGGGCTGAGCGGGGGGAGCCCGCCCGCCAGCCGGCCGGTCGCGGCGCCGGGCAGCCCGGTGAGGGCGGCGACCAGCCCGACGGTGCCGCAAGCGGCGGCCAGCGCGGTCGCGGTCTCGCGCACCGTCGCCGTCCTCAGCAGGCAGGTGACGGCGACGACGAGGACGGCCACCCGTGCCGCGACCACGACCCCGGGGAGCAGGGTGCCCGCGGTCAGCGCGCCGAAGACGGAGCTGCCGAGCAGCAGCGCGACCGCCCACCACGTCCCGGTCCCCAGCCGCCGCCGCGGTCCGGCCGCGGCCGCGAGCAGCGCCAGGACGACGGCGAGCAGCGTGAGTGCGGCCTTGGCGAGCACCACCGGGTCCAGCGAGCCGGAGAAGTACTGGCCGCGCCGCCAGCCGACGGTGCCGGCGACCAAGAGCAGCGCGATCAGGTACCGCGTCCCGGTCCCGCGCAGCGGAGACGGCCGCGCCGGGATCACCGGCGGGAGCGGGCCCCGGCGGCCACCGGCGGCTCCGCCGGTGCCACGACGGGCGCGGGGTCGGCCGGCGCCGGCGCGTCCGGCTGCGCCGGGGACCCGCCGTGGCGGGGGACGAGGGCGATCGCCAGCGGGTCGATGCCGGCGGCGGAGAGGATGGTGCGCATCTCGCGGAGCTCGGCCGCGGCCACCCGGCCGGCGGGCAGGACGAGGACCACGGTGTCGCCGCGGTCGGCCCGCTCCCGCCACCCGCGCGCGGGGGCCAGCGGGTCGGCGACCTCGAGGTGCACGCGGGCGCCCCCGGACGGCCCGGCGTCCACCCCGCGGTGCTCCAGCTCGGCGGCGAGCTCCTCGGCGAGCGAGCGGATCGCCGGGACCTCCTCGGCGGCGGGACACAGCAGGGCGGCGCGCACCGGCGCTTCCTCGGCCCGCAGCTCCAGCCGCCGGGCCAGGACGGTCACCGGGGAGCCGGCGAGCTCGCTGCGGCCGGCCCGCCCGGGCTGCCGGGTGAGGACCTCGACGTCGGCGCCCCAGGCGGCGCGCACGTCCTCCGAGGTGTGGACGCCGGGATCCGTGCGGCTGCGGACCACCGCGGCGGCCAGGCCCAGGAACAGGCCCAGGAGCAGGCCGAGGCCGATGACGAACAGCGGCACCGGAGCCACCGCCGTCGTGGGCGTCGCGGCGGGGTCGGTGACGGTGAGCCGCACCGGGGCGTTGCCCGACGCGGGCGTCTCCAGCTCCTCGACCACGACGGTGAGGTGCTCGGCGACGGCGTCGGCGATGTCTGCGGACTCCTGCGGGTCGCGGCCGCTGACGGTGATCTCGACCTGCGAGGTGTCCGCCGGGTTGGTCGCCCGGACGCGGTCGCGCAGCTGGCCGAGGGACTCCTCGAGGTCCAGGTCGTCGATGACCGGGGCGAGGACCGACTCGCTCGCGACGACGTCCGGGTAGCTCTTGATCCGCTGCTGGACGAAGCCGGCGCTGTTCGGGATGGACGGCGAGACGGAGACGAAGACCCGCGCGGTGGCCTCGTAGGTCGAGGGGGTGGCCGTGACCACCACCGCGCCGAGGACCGCGCCGAGCACGGTCGCGCCGACCCACACCGCCCACTGACGGCGGAGCGCGGCCACGTAGTCGCGCAGTTCCATGTCGCTTCCCCCTGCTCGTCGCCCGAGCACCCCCGTGCGGGCGTGGCCGCGCCGGGGGACCGGGCGGGATCCCGCCGGTTCCCGGAGCCTCGTCGAGGGCGATGCTAGGGGCGCCGGAGCCGGATCCGGCCGCCCTGCGCGGAGGCCCTCACCCGTCCGGGGCACGCCGGCGCGCCGTGCGGAGGAGCCGGGCCCCACGGTGGCGCGGGGAGCCCGCCCGAAGGGGTGAAGCTGCCGCCAGAGGTCACCGTGCGTCACCTCGGTCGGCTAACTTTCGTGCTGCCGCCGCTGCTGGACGCCGGGAAGAGGGGTTCAGCGCTCACGCTGGGTGATCTGGCTCTTCCCTCCCGGGAGGGGTCGGAGCGGCGTCGATCGGGGGATCGCAATGACGGTGGTCGGCTACGCGCCTGGTGCCTACGACCTGTTCCACATCGGGCACCTCAACATCCTCAAGCACGCCGCGGAGCACTGTGACCGCCTCGTCGCCGGGGTCGTCTCCGACGAGGTGCTGCTGCAGACGAAGGGCCGGCTGCCGGTCGTCCCGCTGGCCGAGCGCCTGGAGATCGTGCGCAACCTGCGCTTCGTCGACGCCGTCCACGCCGAGACGGTGCCGGACAAGCTCGACACCTGGCAGGAGGTCGGCTTCGACGTCCTCTTCAAGGGCGACGACTGGCGGGGGACCCCCAAGGGCGAACGGCTGGAGCGCGACTTCGCCGCGGTCGGCGTCGAGGTGCGCTACTTCCCGTACACGATGCACACCTCGAGCACGGCGCTGCGCAAGGCGCTGGCCGCGCTGACCGCCGGCGAGCCGGTGCACCGGGGAGCCCGCGTCCTCACGTCCTGACCCGGGACCGCCCGCGTCAGGGCGCCGGGGTGTAGGCCCAGGCGCGCACGTAGTCCACGTACACCGTCCCCGACACGTCGGGCGACGGCGGCGTGGGCTGGGTCTCGGTCTGCATCGACCAGTACATCGGGACCTGCGGCACGGCCACCGGGTCGGTGGTGCGGTACGGGACCCCGTCCAGGGAGAACGTCACGGAGTCCGGCCGCCACTCGATGACGGCGGTGTGCCACTCGCGCAGCGTCTGCCCCGTGTCCGCGGTGAAGGCGTTGACGTGCGGGTCGGGCCCGATCTCGTGGGCGAAGCCGTAGATCGTCTCGCCCGCGTCCAGCCAGGCCTCGGGGAAGTTGAGCTCCCCGTCGTGCCAGTTGTCGTCGTCGGGCCAGAGCAGCCAGGCGATCTTGTACCCGGGGAGCTCGTCGGCGCGGAAGCGGATCTCGTACCGGCCTTAGGTCTGCACGTGCGGCACGGGCGTGACCGTGGCCACCAGCGCCTGGCCGTCCTCGGTGTGCAGCGTCTTCTGCAGCACGCCGTTCGACACCGACACGACCCGGTCGCTGTCGTACAGGCCGTGCCCGGTCGTGTCGCGGGTGCCGTCGTACTCGGCCCACCCCGGGTAGACCCGGTCGAACTCACCGAGCGCGGCGGGGGTGGTGAAGGACTCGTCGACGGTGAGCGTCCACTCGGGGCCCGGGGTGTCCGCCGGCGGCACGGGAGCCGCGGTGGAGGACGCCGCCGCCTCGGGCGGTGGCGGCGGAGCGGGCGGCGCGTCCGGCGGGTCCTCCGGCGAGCCGCCCCACCGGGCCGCGGTGAGGGTCATCCCCAGCAGCAGCACCACCGCCGCGAGGGGGAGCCGGGGCAGGCGCGCGGCGGAACCCCGCCCCCGTGACCGCATGAACCGCCCCTCCGACACCCGATGACGAACCCGATGTTGCCGGACGGTCACCCAGGGTCCGACCGGCGCGGGCAGGACCACCCGATCGGAGGACAGCTCCCGGAGCCCTGCGCCGGCGGCTCCTCCGCTGCGCCGCTGCCGCGGTCGGATCCCGGGACTAACCTGGGGGACCGGCCCCCCGCGCACCCGGCGCGACGTGTGTGGCTCCCGGCCCCAGGAGTGAGTCTCCGTGACCGAGCTGGCGAGGTCACGCATGGACGGGGCACCTGAGGGCGCGCGTACGACGAGCGCCAGCGAGGAGGAAGCGTGACCTTGCGCGGCGTGCTCGACGTCGTCCTCACCGATCCCGGCATGGCCCGTGTCGTGGCCGCGGCGGGCGAGGCCGAGCTGACGGTGACCGCTCCGCCGTCGGTGCAGCCGCTGGTCGCCGCCGCACTGGCCGGCAGCGGCGGCGAGGGCGGCGTCCCGGTGCTGGTCGTGACGACGGGGGAGCGCGACGCCGACGTCGTCGCCGACCAGTTGCGCTGTTTCCTCCCCGGCCGGCGGGTGGAGACCTTCCCCGCCTGGGAGACGCTGCCGCACGAGCGGCTGTCCCCGCGTGCGGACACGGTCGGCCGCCGGCTGGCCGTCCTGCGCGACCTCACGCACCCCGGCGACAACGGCCGGGTCGACGTCCTCGTCGCGCCGGTGCGCAGCGTGCTGCAGCCGCTGGCGCCCGGGCTGGGTGACCTGGTCCCGGTCGAGCTGGCGCCGGGGGACACCGCCGAGCTCGACGACGTCGCCCGCGCGCTCGCCGACGCCGCGTACACCCGCGTGGAGCTGGTCGAGAAGCGCGGCGAGTTCGCCGTCCGCGGCGGGCTGCTGGACGTCTTCCCGCCCACCGAGCCGCACCCGGTCCGGGTGGAGTTCTGGGGCGACGAGGTCGACGAGCTGCGCTACTTCTCCGCCGCCGACCAGCGCTCTCTCGACGAGCGCCCCGACCGGCTGTGGGCCCCGCCGTGCCGCGAGCTGCTGCTGACCGACCAGGTGCGCGCCCGGGCCGCCGCCCTGGCCGTCGAACACCCGGGGCTGCTCGAGATCCTCGGCAAGCTCGCCGAGGGCATCGCCGTCGAGGGCATGGAGTCGCTGACGCCCGCGCTGGTCGAGGGCGACCTGCAGCTCCTCACCGACCTGGTGCCGGCCGGCACGCACGTCCTGGTCTGCGACCCCGAGCGGGTGCGCAGCCGGGCCGCGGACCTGGTGCGCACCGCCGAGGAGTTCCTCGCCGCCTCGTGGGCCACCGCCGCGGAGGCCGGCGAGGCGCCGCTGGACCTCGGTGGGACCTCCTATCGCGACCTGGCCGACGTCGAGACCGCCGCCCGCGGCCGCGGGCTGCCGTGGTGGACGACGGGCGCCTTCACCCTCGCCGTCGAGGACGACGACACGCACGTCACCCTCGACGCCACCACGGTCGACCGGTTCGCCGGTGACGTGCCCCGCGCCATCGACCAGCTGCGCACCTGGTCCCGGGAGGGCTGGCGGCTGGTCGTCACGTTCGCCGGCCCGGGCCCGGCCCAGCGCGCCGCCGACCAGTTCGCCGAGGCCGACCTCGGTGCCCGCCTGGTGCCCGACATCGCCACCGCCCCCGAGCCGCGGCTGACCCACGTCACCCAGGGCAACCTCGAGGCCGGGTTCGCCTTCCCCGGCGTGGGCCTCGCCCTGCTCACCGAGCACGACCTGACGGGGCAGCGCGGCACCTCGATGCGGGACGCGGTCAAGATGCCGGCCCGCCGCCGCAACGCCGTCGACCTGGTCCAGCTCCAGCCCGGCGACCTCGTCGTCCACGAGCACCACGGCATCGGCCGCTACATCGAGATGGTCAGCCGCACCGTCAACGGCGGGCAGCGCGACTACCTGATCGTCGAGTACGCCCCGGGCAAGCGGAACCAGCCGCCGGACCGGCTGTTCGTCCCCACCGACGCCCTCGACCAGCTCACCCGCTACGTCGGCGGCGAGGCCCCGGCGCTGTCCAAGCTCGGCGGCGCCGACTGGCAGAAGACCAAGGGGCAGGCCCGCAAGGCGGTCAAGCAGATCGCCGCGGAGCTGATCCGGCTGTACTCGGCGCGGATGGCCACCCAGGGGCACGCGTTCGGCCCCGACACCGTCTGGCAGCGCGAGCTGGAGGACGCCTTCCCGTTCCACGAGACGCCCGACCAGCTCGCCGCGATCGACGAGGTCAAGAGCGACATGCAGAACCCGGTCCCGATGGACCGGATCATCTGCGGCGACGTGGGCTACGGGAAGACCGAGATCGCCGTCCGGGCCGCGTTCAAGGCGGTGCAGGACGGCAAGCAGGTCGCCGTCCTGGTGCCGACGACGCTGCTGGCCAACCAGCACGTCAAGACCTTCTCCGAGCGCTTCGCGCAGTTCCCGGTGAAGGTGCAGGTGCTCTCCCGCTTCCAGTCCGACGCCGAGACGCGACAGATCCTCGAGGAGCTGGCCCGCGGCGAGGTGGACGTGCTCGTGGGCACCCACCGGCTGCTGCAGCCGACGACCCGGTGGAAGGACCTCGGGCTGGTCATCGTCGACGAGGAGCAGCGCTTCGGCGTCGAGCACAAGGAGTACCTGAAGACGATGCGGACGGCGGTCGACGTCCTGTCGATGTCGGCGACCCCGATCCCGCGCACCCTGGAGATGTCGCTGACCGGCATCCGGGAGATGTCGACGATCCTCACCCCGCCCGAGGAGCGGCACCCGGTGCTGACCTACGTCGGGGCGTGGGACGACAAGCAGATGGCGGCCGCGGTCCGCCGTGAGCTGCTGCGCGACGGCCAGGTCTTCGTCATCCACAACCGGGTGCAGTCCATCGACAAGGCCGCGGCGAAGATCCGCAACCTGGTCCCCGAGGCGCGGGTCGCCGTCGGCCACGGACAGATGAAGGAGCACGAGCTCGAGCGGATCATGGTCGGCTTCTGGGAGAAGGAGTACGACGTCCTGGTGGCGACGACGATCGTCGAGTCCGGCCTGGACATCCCCAACGCCAACACCCTGATCGTCGACCGGGCCGACACCTTCGGCCTGTCCCAGCTGCACCAGATCCGCGGCCGGGTCGGCCGGGGGCGCGAGCGGGCCTACGCCTACTTCACCTACGACCCCTCCCGCCCGCTCACCGAGACCTCGGTCGACCGGCTGACCACGATCGCCCACAACACCGACCTCGGCGCCGGCATGGCCGTGGCGATGAAGGACCTCGAGATCCGCGGCTCGGGCAACCTGCTCGGCGGCGAGCAGTCCGGGCACATCGCCGGGGTCGGGTTCGACCTCTACGTGCGGCTGGTCGGCGAGGCGGTCACCGACTACCGGGCGCAGCTGTCCGGCGAGGAGGTCCCCGCCGAGCCGGCCGACGTCCGGGTGGACCTGCCGGTCGACGCGCACCTGCCGCACGACTACGTGCCCGGTGAGCGGCTGCGGATGGAGGCCTACCGCAAGGTCGCCTCGGTGCAGTCCGACGAGCAGGCGCAGGCGGTGCTCGACGAGCTGACCGACCGCTACGGCGCCCCGCCGGCGCCGGTGCTCAACCTGCTCGCGGTGGCCCGCTTCCGGGCGGCGGTGCGGCGCTTCGGGGTCACCGAGGTGTCGCTGCAGGGCCGGGCGATCCGGATCTCGCCGGTCCCGCTGCGCGAGTCGCAGCAGATGCGGCTGGCGCGGCTGGCCGACGGCGCCACGTACAAGTCCGCCGCCGACACCATCTCGCTCAAGGTGCCGGTCGGGCCGGACCGGCGGACGCCGCTGCGCGACGTGGCCCTGCTGGAGAACGTGCACGCGCTGCTGACCGCCGTCCTCGAGCAGCCGCAGGCCGCCGCCTCCTGACGTGTCGAGCGGGGCAGGGGCCGTCGTGTGGCACCCTCGCTGACTGTGCAGACGCGTCGCCTGACCGCATCCCTGGTCGTGGGCCTGGCCGCGCTGGCCGGGGTCGCCGGCTGTCGGACCTCCCCGAACGTCGCCGCCTACGTCGGGGACCAGCAGGTGACCGTGACCGAGCTGGAGGACGCGGTCGAGCAGCGGCTGGAGAACACCGACCTCGCCGCGGCGGTCGCCGGTCGCGAGGACGAGTACACCCGCCTCGTCCTGACCCGCATGGTGCAGGCCGAGGTCTACGCGGAGGCGGCCGCCCAGTACGGCGTCACGCCCGACGAGGGCGCGGTGCGGGCGCGCCTCGACCAGCTCATCGGCGACCAGGACCCCGCCGCCCTGTACGCGCAGGCCGCCGCCCAGGGGGTCGCGCAGGCCGACGTGCTCGAGACCGTCCGCCAGCAGCTGATCCGCCAGCGCATCGCCGAGGAGGAGGGCCTGGCGCAGGGCGCCACCGAGGAGGAGCTGCGCGCCGCCTACGAGGAGCAGGTGCCCTCGCTGTCGCAGGTGCAGCTGGGCTACGTCACCGTCCCCGACCAGGCGACCGCCGACGCCGCGGTGGGGACCCTCCAGGCCGACCCGAACTCCTACGCCGCCCTGGCGGCCCAGTACCCCGGCGACACGACCCTCCCGCAGGTGACGGCGCGGGCGCCCGCGCAGGTCCCGAGCCTGATCGCCGACCAGGTGGGGGCGGCCCAGCCGAACACCGCCTTCACCGTGACCGTCCCCGACATCCCCGGCGTCCTCGTGGTGTTCGTGGGCCAGCCCGTGGTGCCGACCTTCGAGGAGGTCCGGCCCGACCTGGAGCAGGCGGCGCAGGCGGGGAGCGACGACGCCGCGCAGGAGTTGGTCGCCGACGTCCGGAACGGCCTGGACATCACGGTCAACCCCCGGTACGGCGTCATCGAGGAGGGCGAGATCGTGCCGGCCGACGGCGGCGTGGTCGACCTGCTGGACGACGCCGAGGAGACCGGCACCGGCGGCGGGGCGGCGGCTACCGGAGACTGACCGGGTGCCCGTCGTCGTCGCCGTCACCGTCAGCCCCACCCTGCCCGGACTCCTCGGCCCGGCCGGCTGGCGCGCGCTGACCGAGGAGCGTCCGGTCGTCGCGCTGCCCGGCGCCGCGGCGACGGCCGAGGCGCTGCGGGCGGCGGGCTGGCGCGTCGAGGACCTCCCGGACGTCGCCGCGGCGACCGCCCACCCGGACCCGGTCGTGGCGCTGGTCGCGGGTGAGACCGTGCCGGACTGCGAGGTGGTGGACGGCGCCCCGCTGCCGGCCGGCGCCCGGCTGCTCGACGTCGTGGCGGTCATGGACCGGCTGCGCTCACCCGGAGGCTGCCCCTGGGACGCCGAGCAGACGCACGCCTCGCTGCGCGGCTACCTGCTGGAGGAGGCGCACGAGGCCTACGACGCCATCGTCGACGACGACGCCGCGGCCATGCGCGAGGAGCTCGGCGACGTGCTGCTCCAGGTCGTCTTCCACGCGCGGGTGGCCGCCGAGGCCGCCCCCGACCGCCGGTTCACCATCGACGAGGTCGCCGGGGACCTGGTGGACAAGCTGGTCCGCCGGCACCCGCACGTGTTCGGGGACGCCGGTCCGCGCGACGTGGCCCAGGTGGAGGCCGGCTGGGACGAGATCAAGCAGGCGGAGAAGCAGCGCCGCTCGCCGACCGAGGGCGTCTCCCGCTCGCAGCCGGCGGCCTCGTGGGGTGCGGCGCTGGTCCGGCGGGCCGGACGGGCCGGGTTGCCCGTCCCCGAGCCGGCGGAGCTGTCGGCGCGCAGCCCGGAGGAGCTGGGCGAGCGGCTGCTGGCCGCGGTGAGCGGCGCCGCCCAGCGCGGCTGGGACGTCGAGGACGCCCTGCGGGAGGCGGTCCGGCGGTACGCCGGGGACCTGGACGCGGCGGCGGAGGCCCGCGCCGCCGACTGACCCGGCGCGCGGCGGATGAGCGCTCCCGAGCGGGCTGGCTAGGCTGCCCCCGTGCCCAGCATCGACGCCGTAGGCGCGCGGGAGATCCTCGACTCGCGCGGAAACCCCACCGTGGAGGTCGAGGTCGCCCTCGACGACGGGACGATCGCCCGCGCGGCGGTCCCCAGCGGCGCCTCGACCGGCGCCTTCGAGGCGGTCGAGCTGCGCGACGGCGGCGAGCGCTACGGCGGGAAGGGCGTGACCAAGGCGGTCGACGGCGTCCTCGACGTCATCGGCCCCGAGCTGGTCGGCTACGACGCCAGCGAGCAGCGCCTGGTCGACCAGCGGCTCATCGACCTCGACGGGACGCCGGACAAGTCCCGCCTCGGCGCCAACGCCCTCCTCGGGGTGAGCCTCGCGGTGGCCCGGGCCGCCGCCGACTCCTCCGGACTGCCGCTGTTCCGCTACGTCGGCGGCCCCTCGGCGCACGTGCTGCCGGTGCCGATGATGAACATCCTCAACGGCGGCGCCCACGCCGACAGCAACGTCGACGTCCAGGAGTTCATGGTCGCCCCGATCGGCGCGGCGACCTTCGCCGAGGCGCTGGCCATGGGCACCGAGACCTACCACGCGCTCAAGTCGGTGCTGAAGGGCCGCGGCCTGGCCACCGGCCTGGGCGACGAGGGCGGCTTCGCCCCCGACCTGCCGAGCAACCGCGACGCGCTCGACCTCATCGCGGAGGCCGTGGAGAAGGCCGGCTACGAGCTCGGGACCGACGTCGCCCTCGCCCTCGACGTGGCGGCCACCGAGTTCCACACCGAGGGCGGCTACGACTTCGAGGGCCAGACCCGCTCGGCGGAGTACCTGATCGACTACTACCGCGAGCTGGTCGACGGCTACCCGATCGTCTCGATCGAGGACCCGCTGTCCGAGGAGGACTGGGACGGCTGGATCGCGCTCACGGCCGCCCTCGGCGACCGCGTCCAGCTGGTCGGCGACGACCTGTTCGTCACCAACCCGACCCGGCTGGCCGACGGCATCGCGCGCAAGGCGGCCAACGCCCTGCTGGTGAAGGTGAACCAGATCGGCACGCTCACCGAGACGCTGGACGCGGTCAACCTGGCCCACCGCAGCGCCTACCGCTGCATGATGAGCCACCGCTCCGGCGAGACCGAGGACACCACCATCGCCGACCTCGCCGTGGCCACCGACTGCGGGCAGATCAAGACCGGCGCCCCGGCGCGCAGCGAGCGGGTGGCGAAGTACAACCAGCTGCTGCGCATCGAGGAGGAGCTGGACGACGCCGCCCGCTACGCCGGTGCGGCGGCCTTCCCGCGGCTGACCGACCGATGAGGTCCGCCCGCCGATGAGCGCCGCGCGTGCCCGCCGGGGCGGGTCCGCGCCGGGGGGACGCCGCTCGACCGGCCGGCCGCTGACCCACGCGGCGTCCCGCCCGGTCCCGGCCGGCTCCCGCTCGGGTGCGGGCAGCCGGCCGGAGCCGCGGCCGTCCCGACGGCGCTCCGCGCGCTCGGCGACGTCCGGCGGCACCCCGCGCCGTCCGCTGTTCACCGGCCGGGCGGTGGTCCTCGCCGGTCTGGTGCTGCTGCTCGCGCTGACACTCGCCGGGCCGATCCGGCAGTTCCTCGCCGGCCGCGCCGAGCTCGCCGCCCTCGCCGCCGAGGGCACCGCGCTCGACCAGCGCGTCGAGGACCTCCAGGTGGAGCTCGAGCGCCAGGACGACCCCGCCTTCACGGCCCGTGAGGCGCGGGAGCGGCTGGCGTACGTGCTGCCCGGCGACCGGCTGGTCGTGGTGGTCGACGGGGAGACGGTCGAGGGGGACGCCGGCACGGTGCCCACCACCGAGGACGGCGCGCTGCCCTGGTACGACGCGCTGCTGCAGTCGGTCGCGGCGGCCGACGGCGACGAGGAGACGGGCGAGTGACCGAACCGGTGACCCCGGCCGAGCAGGAGATCGTCGCCCGCCAGCTGGGCCGGCCGCCGCGCGCCGTCCGCGCCGTGGCGCACCGCTGCCCCTGTGGGCAGCCCGACGTCGTGCAGACCTCGCCCCGGCTCGAGGACGGCACGCCGTTCCCCACGCTCTACTACCTGACCTGCCCGCGGGCCAACGCCGCGGCCAGCCGGCTGGAGTCGGCCGGGCGGATGCGGGAGTGGCAGGACGAGCTCGGCACCGACCCGGAGCTGGCCGCCCGCTACCGGGCCGCGCACGAGGCCTACCTCGCCGAGCGCGACGCCCTCGGCGTCCTGCCGACCCGCGCCACCGCGGGCGGCATGCCCGACCGGGTCAAGTGCCTGCACGCGCTGGCCGGCCACGCGCTGGCCGCCGGCCCGGGCGTCAACCCGATCGGTGACCGCGCGGTGGCCGGGATGGGGGAGTGGTGGTCCTCGGGCCCCTGCGTGCCGGACCGCGAGGGCGACGGCCGAGCGAGCATCGCAGGGAGCGCCAGCGACCGAGGAGCGGAACGAGGCCGGAGCCGAGCCGTGCCGGAGAACCCGTCGTGACCCGCGTCGCCGCCATCGACTGCGGCACCAACTCCATCCGCCTGCTGGTCGCCGACGTGCCGCCCGAGGGTGCGCACACCGACCTGCTGCGCCGCATGGAGGTGGTCCGCCTCGGCCAAGGGGTCGACGCGACCGGCCGGCTCGCGCCGGAGGCGATCGAGCGCACCCGGCGGGTGCTCGCCGAGTACGCGGGCCAGGCCCGCGAGCTCGGCGCGACCGCGGTGCGGATGGTCGCCACCAGCGCCAGCCGGGACGCCGCCAACCGCGCCGACTTCGAGGACATGGTCGTCGCCACCCTCGGCCAGCTGCCCGACGTCGTCCCCGGCGACGAGGAGGCGCGGCTGTCCTTCCTCGGGGCGACCGCCTCCCTCGACGCCGCGGCGGCCGCGCACGGTCAGCTCGCGCCCCGCCCGCCGTACCTGGTCGTCGACATCGGCGGCGGCTCCACGGAGTTCGTCCTCGGTGACGCCGGGGGCGTGCGCGCGGCCTGCTCGGTCGACGTCGGCTGTGTCCGGCTCACCGAGCGCCACCTGCACGGGGACCCGCCGACCGCCGACGAGATCCAGCGCGCCGAGGCCGACATCCGGGCCGCGCTCGCCGACGTCGTCGCCACCGTGCCGGTGCACGAGGCCGCCACGCTCGTCGGGCTGGCCGGGTCGGTGACCACCGTGGCCGCGCTCGCCCTCGACCTGCCCGCCTACGACGCGGACGCGATCCACGGCTCCCGGATCCCGGTGGCCGGCGTCCGGTCGGTGACCGCCGGGCTGCTGACGGCGACCCGGGAGCGACGCGCCGCGGAGGCGGTCATGCACCCCGGGCGGGTCGACGTCATCGGCGCCGGCTCGCTGGTCCTGCGGGTGATCATGGACGCCTTCGCCCTCGACGACGTCGTCGTGAGCGAGCACGACATCCTCGACGGCATCGCCCTCCGGCTGGCCGGCCGCTGATCAGGGGCTCTCGGCGTTGACGCCAGGCGGCAGCTTGCCGGTCAGCTGCTGGTAGACCGAGGCGGCGCCGCGGGCGGCCACCAGCCGGCCGGCGGCCACGGCCACCCCGGACACCGCGGCCCACGCCAGCGCCTCGCCCCACCCCACGCCGGGCGCGGCCGGGTTCTTGGGCGGAGCGCTGCCGCGCGCCGCGTACCAGCCGGCGTCGGCGAGCTTCCGGACGGCGATGCCCGTCCCGGTCGCCATGCCGGTGCCCAGCAGCTTCCAGGTCAGGGATGCCGTCTGCTTCTTCGTCCTGGCCACGGTGGGGATGATGCCGTCCCGGCCGGGATCCGCGCGCTCCGGGGCCGGGTGGTCCACTGGAGGCGTGGCGACCGACGCGGCCGGCTTCCCGGTGACCCGCACCCCCGCGGGGGTCCTCCGCTCCGCGCGGTCCACCCGCGACCTCGCCGTCCTCGACGCCCGGGTCTCCGGCTGCCGCGCCTGCCCCCGGCTGGTCGCCTGGCGGGAGGAGGTGGCCCGGGTGAGGCGGGCCTCCTTCCGCGAGCAGGAGTACTGGGGCCGGCCGGTGCCGGGCATGGGGCCGGCCGACGCGCGGATCGCCGTCGTCGGGCTGGCCCCGGCCGCGCACGGCGGGAACCGCACCGGCCGGGTCTTCACCGGCGACCGCAGCGGCGACTGGATCTTCGCCGCGCTGTGGCGGGCGGGGCTGGCCAACCAGCCGACGTCCACCCACATCGGGGACGGGCTGCAACTGACCGACGTCCGGGTCGCCGCGGCGGTGCGCTGCGCCCCGCCGGCGAACGCGCCGACGCCGGAGGAGCGGGACACGTGCTCCCCGTGGCTGGCGCGGGAGCTGGGGCTGCTGCCGCGGCTGCGGGTGGTCGTCGTCCTCGGCGGGTTCGGCTGGACGGCGCTGTGGCCGGTGCTGGCCGAGGCCGGGTACCGGCTGCCCCGCCCGCGGCCGGCGTTCGGGCACGGGGTGGAGGTGACCCTCGAGGGGTCGCGCGGGCCGCTCACCCTGCTCGGCAGCTACCACGTCAGCCAGCAGAACACCTTCACCGGCAAGCTCACCGAGCCGATGCTCGACGCCGTCCTCTCCCGCGCCAACGAGCTCGCCGCGACGGTGCCGGGAACGGGGGTCCACCCCTAGGCTCGGCCCATGGCGCAGCGACCCGTGGTCCTGGTCGTCGGCGGTGGCTACGTCGGCCTCTACACCGCCCTCCGGCTGCAGAAGAAGCTGTCGCGCGGCAGGGCGGAGATCGTGGTGGTCGACCCGCAACCGCACATGACCTACCAGCCGTTCCTCCCGGAGGCGGCGGCCGGCTCGGTCGAACCCCGGCACGTGGTCGTGCCGCTGCGGCGCACGCTGCCCCGCTGCCGGGTGGTCACCGGCGCGGTCACCGCGCTCAGCCACGCCGAGCGGCGGGCCCGCGTCGCGCCCATCGTGGGTCAGCCGTTCGACCTGTCCTACGACGTGCTGGTGATGGCGGCCGGCTCGGTGGCCCGCACGCTGCCGATCCCCGGGCTGGCCGAGCACGGCATCGGGTTCAAGAACGTCGGCGAGGCCATCTACCTGCGCAACCACGTGCTCGCCCGGCTGGACGCGGCCAGCTCCACCGACGACCCGGCGGTGCGCCGGCGGGCGCTGACGTTCACCTTCGTCGGCGGCGGCTACGCGGGCGTGGAGGCGTTCGCCGAGCTGGAGGACATGGCCCGGTACGCGGTCACCCACTACTACCCGCGGCTGTCGCCCGCCGACATGCGCTGGGTGCTGGTCGAGGCGATGGGGCGGATCCTGCCCGAGGTCGACCTGGACATGGCGGCGTGGACGGTCAAGCAGCTCACCGCGCGCGGGATGGACGTGCGGCTCAACACCCGCCTGGAGTCGATCTCCGACGCGGGCCTGGTGCGGCTCTCCGACGGCGAGGAGTTCGCCAGCGACACCCTGGTGTGGACGGCGGGCACCAAGCCGAACCCGGTGCTGGCCGAGACCGACCTGCCGCTGGACGAGCGCGGGCGGATCGTCTGCGAGCCGACGCTGCAGGTGAGGGGGCTGCCCGACGCCTGGTCGGCCGGCGACCTCGCCGCCGTCCCCGACCTCACCAAGGACGAGCCGGGCGCGACGACGGCCCCCAACGCCCAGCACGCCGTCCGCCAGGCCCGGCGGCTGGCCGACAACATCGTGCTGAGCCTCAACGGCGAGGAGCCGGTGCCCTACCGGCACCAGTACGCCGGGTCGGTGGCCAGCCTCGGCCTGCACAAGGGTGTCGCCCAGGTCTACGGCGTGAAGCTCAAGGGCTGGCCGGCCTGGTTCATGCACCGCACGTACCACGTCAGCCGCGTGCCCACCTTCAACCGCAAGGCGCGGGTGGTTGCCGACTGGACCCTCGCCGCCGTGTTCCGCCGCGAGGTCATCTCGCTGGGGCAGCTGCAGGACCCGCGCCGGGAGTTCGTCGCCGCGGCCAACACCGGGCGGGCCGGGCAGCTGCCGCCGCCGTCACCGGCCGACCGTGCCCAGTCGGGCACCGCGCAGGCCAGCTGACCGGGCTCAGCGGGGGCGCAGCGCGGCGGGCGCCAGCAGCCAGGCGGCGCCGGCCGCGACGACGACCAGTCCCAGCGCCGGGGCCAGGCTCCTCCGCTCGGCGAGCACCCCGATCAGCGGCGGGCCGGTGAACGAGCCGAGGTAGCCGATCGTCGTCACCACGGCGATCGCCGCCGGAGCCGGTGCCAGGCCGGCGCCCGGTGCCGCGCCCAGCACGGTCGGCGCGAGCGGGGCGAGGGCCAGCCCCGCCAGCGGGTTGACCGGGCGCCACGGCGCTAGCGTCTCCGGTGCGCCCCCGTAGCCCAACGGCAGAGGCAGGCCCCTTAAAAGGGTCCGAGTGTCGGTTCGAGTCCGACCGGGGGCACGCCGATTAGGCTGCCGAGCCGTCGTACGCGCGCAGCGGCCCCGTCCGGATCGGGGGGGTCGGCGGCGTCCCCTGGTCCTCCACGACCCAGACCTCCACGACGTACTCGGCGGGGTTCTCGAACACGTCGCGGAAGCGCTCGTCCCGCATGACCTCGCAGCCGGACGACGAGCCGTCGACCCACTGGTCGCCGATGCCCAGGGACACGACCTCGGCCCCGCCGCGGGTCAGGATCCGGCTCTCGATGCCGTCCCCGTCCTGCGGGGCGTCGTTGTCCCAGATGAAGCAGACCGAGGGCAGCACGTTGCGGTCCTCGAGCTCCAGCCAGGCGTGCCCGCCGTTCGTGAAGTCGGCCTCGAGGTGGCGGCCGTCGTCCTCCAGGGCGGCCAGCGTCGTCGTCACGGTGGCCGCCAGCGCCAGCCCGGTGGCCGCGCCGATGACCGTCGTCCTCTTCCAGGTGCGCATGACGTCGGCTCCGTCCGGTCAGGTGACGATCACGTGGGCGGTGGCCGTGCCGGCGAGGGCGCCGGTCAGCCAGTGGCGGAACTCGTAGGTGAGGGTGTGCGTCCCCACCGCGGACGGGGTGAGGATCAGGTCGTAGCGCTCGGCCGTGGTCGTCTCGAGCCGGTTGTCCGGCAGCGGGGTCGGTGCCGGGAGCAGCTCGCCGTCGGACATGTGCACGACCGGGTTCAGGGCGGCCGGGAACCGGACCACGTTGACGAAGTACGCGCCGGTCAGGTGCCGCAGCAGCACCCGCTGGCCGACCCGTGCCCGCACCGTCGTCTTGGCGCTGTTCCGCGACCGCCGGGCGTCGACGCCGTTGATCGTGAAGTAGCGCGGACGGAACCGGTTGAGCCGGGTGCGGTCGCCGATCGCGTCCTCCTCACCGGAGGCGTGGTTGTAGTCGCGCCACGACGGGTCGATGTCGTAGGTGGCCCACATCGCCTCGACGTCGTACTGCGGCCCGCCGACGTACAAGGTGCCCGGGCCGGACGGCGGGTCGATGACCAGGTAGCCGAACATGCCCATCTGCACGTGCAGCGGGGCGTTGCGGTGGCAGTGGTAGAAGAACGTGCCGGCCCGCGAGGCCCGCCACTGGTAGGTGTAGTCGCTGCTGACGTTGAACGACGTGTCCGGCACCCCGTCGTTGAAGGTGGACGGTTCGATCCCGTGGTGGTGGATCGTGTGCACGTTGATCGCCGCCTCGATCGTCGTGTGCACGATCTGGCCCTGGCGTACCCGGATCGGCGTTGCGGGGAAGGGCTTGTCGGCGTCCGGGTCCTTGAACGTCCAGTACTCGACGTCCTCGCCGTCGGAGAACTCGAGCTTGTCGTTGAAGACCTTGCGCTCGAAGGCGGCGTCCGGCCGGACCCGCCCGGGCGTCTCGGGGCTCTCCTCCGGGTAGTTGTGCCCGAAGTGCACGGACTGGGTGAGGTCCGCCGGGCGGTTCTGGTCGATGGGGACGAGGCTTCCGGCCATGCTGAACAGCTCCTCTCAGTCGAAGACGGCCTCGGAGACCATGCCGCCGGCGTAGTGGCCACCGCTGGCGGTCTCGGCCATCTCGATGTGGTCGTGCACCACGTACTTCTGCGCGTGGGCGACGACGGGGTAGGAGTCCGGTGGGGTGCTGAACGGGAACAGCACGTCCACGACCGTGCCGGGGGGAATCCGCACGGTGTCCTTGTTCGTGCCGACGATCCACGGCGTGTCGGGGTGGCTCAGGACCCAGATGTGGTTGCCGTGGAAGTGCACCGACCGCGGCGCCCGCCCCGTGTTGATCATGCGGACGAGGGTGGCGTCGCCGGGCGTGAGCAGGTCACCCGCCCGGCCCTCGAGGAACGTGGCGGGGTCCTCGACCGCCAACATCCCGCTGATCCCGTTGATGAGGAAGTACTCCGGCTCGGGGTCGCTGGGCAGGGCGATCCGGCCGCCGGCCAGGTCCCGCGCGGTCGTGGGGTTCAGCTCCGAGAACAACCAGGTGCGCTCCTGGACGATGACCTGCGGGATCTGGGGCGCATCCGTGCCGAAGAGCGGCTGCCGGCGCGCTCGGGGCGTGCCGTCCGCGTTCCTGAGTGCTCCTGGGAAGAGGGCCTCGATGGGGACGGGGTCCCGGAATGTCGCCGGGTACTCCCGGGGCCGGACGACGAGGGCTCCGGTCGTCCCCAGGGCGCGCCCGGTGTCGGCGCTGCCGTCGATCGTGCCGACGTAGTAGAACGTCCCCGGCCTGGCCGGCGCGGTGAACGAGATGGTCCCGGTCCCACCCGGCGGCACGAGGGTCCCCGGGACCCCGGGGACCCCGGGGACGGCGAGCCCGATCTGGCGCGTGGTGCCGTTCGTGATCCGCACGTTCACCGTGTCACCGGTCTGCACCTCGAGCCGGCCGCCGGGGATCTCGGCGCGCTGTGCGGTGCTGCCGAAGCCGAGGACCGGCACGATCAGGCCGTCGATCATGATCCGCTCGCCGTTCAGCGGGTGGAGCTCGGCGTTGACGACGTCGGCGGCGGCGCGTTCGGCCGACGCGAGCAGGCCGGCGCTCGCGAGGAGCGTGGTGGCCGCGGCTCCGAGGCCGTATCGGAGCACCGTCCGGCGGGGGAGCGGGGTGACGGGGAGGTCCATGAGGGGCTCCGGGGCTGGAGTCGGCGGTCGGGGCGAGGAGGCGCTGGACTGCTGTCACCAGACGATCCGCGCTCGGCTGTTCCGGAACCAATCCGAACCTGGGGGTCGGGTCGTCCCCCATTCGGGGGACACGAGGCGCGGGCCGGCCCGCCCCCGAGGGGTGAGGTCCGGCGGGCCAGGAACGCGCGGGGCCCCGTGGGCGTTGACCCAGACAAGTGGGGTGCAGGACCGTAGGCCCCACGACCGCCTGTCACTCTCGAGGAGATGACGATGCCCAGCCACAACCCGGTCTTCGGCCGGGGCTTCGCCAACGCGGGCGCCGGCAACGGCCAGCAGCCCGCCCAGTGGGGCGCCGCCCCGCAGTACGGGGCGCCCCAGTACGGCGCTCCGCAGTACGGCGCCCCCACGCAGGACCCCCACGCCGCGCCGTCGCCGTACGCCCGCTCGCCGTACGCGCCGCCGACGACGCGCTACATGACCATGGACGACGTCGTCCAGAAGACGGGCCTGTCCTTCCTGGTCACCGTCCTGGCCGCCGCCGTCGTCTGGGCGCTGCCCGGGCAGGCCGCCTGGGGTCTCGCGCTCCCGGCCGTCCTGGTCGCGTTCGTGCTCGGCCTGGTCATCGCGTTCAAGCAGATCGCGAACCCGGCCGCCACGCTCGCCTACGGCGCCCTCTACGGCGTCGCGCTCGGCGCGATCAGCGAGGCGTTCAACACCGTCTACCCGGGCATCGTCGTCCAGGCGCTGATCGGCACGTTCGGTGTCTTCTTCGGCATGCTGGTCGTCTACAAGACCGGCGCCATCCGGGTCACCCCCAAGCTGACCCGCTGGATCGTCGGCGCGATGTTCGGTGTCCTGGCGCTGGTCCTGGTCAACCTGATCGCCGGCATCTTCACCCCGGGTGGCCTCGGCCTGCGGGACGGCGGCCCGCTGGCCATCGTCTTCAGCATCGTCGTCATCGGCATCGCGGCGTTCTCGCTGCTGCTGGACTTCGACATGGCCGACGAGGCGATCCGCCGCGGCGCCCCCGCGAAGTTCGCCTGGTACGTCGCCTTCGGTCTGCTCGTGACCGTCGTCTGGCTGTACCTGGAGATCCTGCGCCTGCTGTCCTACCTCCAGGACAACTGAGCACGGGTCCCGCTGCTCCCCACGCTCCGGCGCGGGGGCAGCGGGGCCGGGACGAACCGGTGGTCCGGCCCCCCCGGGGGAGGCCGGCCCCCGGCCGCTCCCGGGGCCGGCGT